>DATHDV010000128.1:0-16717 GCA_035318845.1 Chitinophagaceae bacterium | reverse complement strand
CAACAGGTAAGCATATTTTGGATACAATCTTTTTCCTTTTTCTGTTACCAGCAATGTGTTTTCAGTTTTTTCAAAATTCTTCTTTTTTAATTGCTGGTAGTCTGTAATAATTTCTAAAATGTCTTTGCTGACTGGAATGATCCTTTCTTTATTTCCCTTGCCCAACACTTTGATCTGGGAACGGCTAAAATCAATTTGTTTTTCTTTCAGGTTGATCAGCTCACTCAGCCGCATCCCGGTTGAATAAAAAATGCTGATGAGCATTTTTGCATTTAAAGTTTTCCAGCTATCTGTTGATTGACTTAATGTCTCTACCAGTTTTTTTGTATCCTCTTCTTTTACAAATACCGGCAGCCGCTTACTTATTTTGGGACTGATCACTTTCGACATGGGAGTAGCTTCGAGAATGCCGGTTCTTAAATGATATTTAAAAAAAGATTTCAGGCTAGATATCTTCCTGTTAATGGATTTTGAAGTAAGGTTTTTTTCTTTGAGACTTGCCAGCCAGCTTCGAACATAATTATGATCGATCTCCTTCAAAGATATATTTCCGAATTGCGCTTCTAGATAATCAAAAAAATCAACAAGGTCGGTCTGGTAAGAGGTGAGGGTGTGTATGGAATACCTTTTCTCATATTTCAGGTATTCAAGAAAGGATTGGACCGGTGACGGGGTTGATACAGGCATATGCTTCTGTAAAGCTACGCAACAGCACATAAAAATAGCTGCAAAGCTTTGAAACCTTGCAGCTGTATAATTATTTCCGGGACAAAAGGGATCAACCTTCTATTTTGCCACTAACTATTTTCTGCTTGTAAACTGCTTTCAGCACGGCACCGCGGCGTCTTACAGATGGCTTAATGAAAGCCTGGCGTTCACGCAACTGCAGCAATACTTTCGATTTCTCGAATTTTTTCTTGTACTTCTTTAACGCTTTGTCAATGTTTTCGCAATCTTTTGAATCAATAATCAGCATAAATTATATACCTCCTTCGGTATGATTTTAGGAACGCAAAGATAGGCTGCAAAACTGAAAGCAGGAAATGGAAAATAAATGATTTATTTTAGGGCATGTTTACGGGTATTATAGAATCGACAGGATTGGTTAAACAGGTCATTTCCAATGGCTCTAATAAAATTTTCTGGGTGGAATCATCCATTTCTTCTTTGCTTAAAGCAGATCAGAGTGTAAGTCATAGCGGCACTTGCCTGACGGTTGAAGAAGTTAGTGGCAATACGCACCGGATCACGGCCATTGATGAAACTTTGCAAAAAACAAATCTTGGAAGCTGGAAAGAAGGAACCCTTGTAAACCTGGAACGCTGCCTTCAACTGAATGACCGGCTGGACGGACATTTGGTGCAGGGGCATGTGGATACTACAGCTACCTGTACAAAAAGAAAAGAAAAAGCCGGCAGTTGGGAATTTGAGTTTGCCTTTCCAAAAAAATTTGCAGAACTGCTGATCGAAAAAGGGTCAATATCTGTGAATGGCATCAGCCTGACAGCTTTTGATGTGAAAAGAAAAAATTTTAGAGTTGCCATTGTACCCTTCACTTTTGAACATACTAATATTAAAGAATTGCAGGAGGGCGACCCTGTAAATCTTGAATTTGATATGATCGGCAAGTATCTGCTCAGAAGATTATCTTTGTCCGAAGGACTCCCTCGGAGAAAGAGTAATAACTAACCCATTCAATACCTGATGAATCCCGAAAATCCCCACCATGCCGATCGGTCTCCGGCGGCCAAAGCCTATGGCGACGGGACGCAGGCAAGCCGGCAACACTACCCGGCCCTGGATGGCTTAAGAGGGATCGCTATTTTATTTATTGTGATCTATCACAACTTCGGATACATCGATAAATATTTCTTCTTTGGCTGGCTGGCTGTTGACCTGTTCTTTGTCATGTCCGGCTTCCTCATAACTGATATCCTGCTGAATGCTGTCGGGCACAAGAATTTTCTCCGCAATTTTTATTTGAGAAGGGTCCTGCGCATTTTTCCGTTGTATTACCTCAGTCTTATTTTATTCCTCATCGTTTTGCCAAGGCTTCCTATAGAATCCGGGATCAAGTATTATACCGATAACCAGGTATGGCTATGGACCTACCTGCAGAACTGGTTATATATTTTTAAACCTCCTGTTCAAACGAATACATTAAACCACTTATGGTCGCTGGCAGTGGAGGAACAATTTTATTTGCTCTGGCCATTGGCGATCCTGCTCATTAAAAAGCCCAAACTCCTTCTTGTTTTTATATCATTATTGCTGATGGCCACCCTGGGTCTTCGTTTGTGGATATGGATGCATCATCTTTCGGGTTTTGCCTATTACAATCTTTACACTTTTACCCGGATCGACGGTATTTGTATTGGCTGCATGGTGGCATTACTGCGAAGGATCAATTTAAATTTTTTAAAAAAATATACATCCGGCATCGTTTTATTTTTTGCGATCATGAATTTTATTTTCTTTTTCATGAACCGGCTTTACGAGTTCTCCTTTCCTTACCTGGCGCTGGCAGGTTACACAACTTTTGCTATGATGTTAGGATTGCTTGTCAACCAGGCTGTCACCAAAGAGACCAGGCTGATCAATTTCATATTCAACATTCCTTTGCTTAAATTCTTTGGCAGGATATCCTATGGCTTTTATATATTTCACTGGCCCATATATCTTTTATTATCTCCTTATTTATCGCGATGGGTTAATGGATTTACGGGTGGATGGCTTACTCAATATATTGTATCCGTACTGGCCACCATGATTGCCATTGTCCTTAGTTGGCTCAGCTTTAATTATTTTGAAAAATACTTCCTGAAAATGAAAGTGAAATTCAACTAACAACAGCAGGTTTCAGTATCATTTTTTTGATTGTATCTTTAATCCCTGCACGTGGCTACACAAATAACCATATTGATCCCGGTTTTCAACGATGAAGAATCCCTGAACAGGTTGCTGGCTGAACTGGCAGCGTCCTGCAAAGATTTTCCGGGGTCGACATTTTCTGTCCTTGCCGTAGATGACGGTTCAGCTGCCAATATGAAGATCAATGTGCCGTCACAATTTTCCCTGAAAATACTTCACCTCCTGCGTAATATTGGTCATCAAAAAGCAATTGCTGTTGGACTGGCTTATATCAAAGAGAATTTATCCTGCGATAAAGTGCTGGTAATGGATGCTGATGGAGAAGACCGCCCGGAGGATGCGGTGGTCTTGCTCAAAGAATCGCTGAATAATCCCGGCAAGATCATTTTTGCAAAGCGCAAATCAAGACAGGAAGGAAGCGGGTTCCGTTTGTTTTACCGGGTCTATAAGTTTGCTTTCAGGCTTCTCACCGGTAAAAGAATTGCTTTTGGTAATTTTTTAGTGATGCCAAAACCCTTGCTTGATAAAGTTGTTTATTACAGTGAGATCTGGAATCATATCGCCGGCGGCATTCTGAAAGCCGGTCTGCCTTATTCTTCTGTCGTTACACATCGTGGTAAGAGATATGCCGGTCAATCAAAAATGAGTTTTCATTCCTTGCTGATACACGGATTGGGCGCTATTGCCGTTTTTGTCGATGTAATTGCCAGCCGCCTTCTTGTATTTTCATTGGTACTGATCGGCTTTTCTTTACTCGTTATCCTGGCTGTGATCGGTATCAAAAGTTTTACTGATCTCGCAATTCCCGGGTGGACCTCAACAGTTGTATCCGCCATGCTGATCATTTTACTGCAAAGTTTCCTGCTCTCTCTTTTTACCATATTCCTTTACCTGTCTTCGCAATCCCAAAGAAAATTCATTCCGGCACATCATTATAAAGATTATACCGGCCCGGTTGAAACCATTCAATAAATGAGTGAGTCATTTAAATATCCCGGAGACGAACTGGTTTTGTTTCAGCATGCAACAAATTGGAAAAAATATTTTTCCCGGGCAATCAAGCCGTATATAAAAGGAAATGTACTGGAAGTAGGCGCAGGCATCGGCTCTACTACCCTTCTGCTCAATGATGGTTCAGCCAGCCAATGGCTGATGCTGGAACCGGATGAAAAAATGAGTGCAATGCTGGAAAAAAGAATTGATGCAAAAGAATTTCCTGCTAATTGCCGGTTACAAACAGGAACGATCGGGCAGCTCAACTCAACATTCGATACCATTATATATATCGATGTGCTGGAGCATATAGAAAATGATGCAGAGGAATTAAAAAAAGCAGCAGCATTGCTGAAGACTGGCGGACATATTGTTGTATTATCACCCGCCTTTGATCATTTATACAGCCCTTTTGATAAAGCTATCGGTCATTGCCGGAGGTATAATAAAAAAATGTTACAGCGCATTACTCCCGAAGGCACACAACTGATCAGCAACAGGTACTATGATACAGTTGGCTATTTTGCTGCTTTAATGAATAAATTGTTCTTGCGCCAGAAATATCCAACACTTAAACAAGTAAAGTTTTGGGATAAATGGATGGTGCCTGTTTCAAAAATTAAAGACAATTTACTCTTTCACAGTTTTGGGAAAAGCATCATTGCCGTATGGAAGAAAATAAATTAGCCCCTCTTTCTTTCATAGTTTTGTAACACATTATGCAAAATAATCTCGAAGGAATAGCTTTTGATGAAGTTAGGGACAGCAAAGGAACTACCTATGCTGTTTTCAGAAACAGCCTGCGGCCCCGCTACTCAAAAGTTTTGTTTGATATTATCAAAGGATATTTCTTCCTGTTGCTCATTGCCGGGTCAACCATCTTTCTTACTTATCAATTCCGCCCGTACTGGTGGATCATTGTTATTATCAGCAGTATTTTAATTGGCTATATCGCTGCTTACCTTGCTTTATTTATTCATGAAGCGGGTCATTATAATATCCATCCCGATAAAAAAATAAATGACCGGCTTGGCATTATATTTCTTTGCCTGCCTTTTGGTTTATCCCTGAGATCATACCGGAAGATCCACTGGCAACATCATGTTCATTTAGGAACACCGGAGGACAGAGAGGTCTCTTATTTTAATGCGTTGTCAAAAATGTTCCTGCTTGAAACACTTACCGGTATCCATTTACTCAGAACAATTTTGAGAAAAGAAAACACTGCAGCCCTTACCAAAGAACAAGTACAAGAAAGCCGCCTGATGTTACTAGCAGGGTTCGTTTTACACATTATTATTCTTGCTGCCGCATTCTTAACGGGCAATTGGCCTTTTGCCATTGCCTGGATACTGGGTTTTGGCATCTTCTTCCCGTTCTTTGCTACTATACGGCAAATGCTGGAGCACCGGGATGAACTGGCTCACCATGCAAGCAATTTTTATAAACAATCACATGGAAAAGTCAGCCGCTTATTTGTTCACACAATGATCAGCAGCAGTTTTGGTTCCGCCGGTTTCACCCGCCACATGATCCATCACTGGGACCCGCTGATCTCGTATACCCGATTAAAAGACATTGAAGAGTTTCTTATAGCATGTGAAAAAACAGCTCCGGTCATTCAGTCCTCAAGAACTACTTATACAAAAGTTTTTAAAAAATTAATTGCAGCACCCTGAACACAACTCTATCATATTGCCCGGTTTGTCATCAGAATAATATCAGCGTGTGGAGTAAGGCAAAAGACTATGAATATTTTTCGGTGGAAGCTGAATTCACTTATTATGGCTGTGCCGATTGCAAAACTATTTTTATTTATCCCGTTCCTGTTGATCAGCTAAAAAAGATCTATCCATCCAACTATTATTCTTTTGTAAACAAACCTAAGAATTCAGTAGTTCGTTTAAAAGAATGGCTGGACAAACGTTTCTTTAAAAAAATACTGAAACAATTTTCCGCTCAAACAATAAATGTATTAGATGTGGGCGGAGGCACGGGCTGGATGCTTGATATATTGAAGAAGACAGACAAGCGTATCGGTATTACCCAGATCGTGGATATAGATAATCAAGCCAAAAGCATTGCTGAGGAAAAAGGCCATGCTTATTTCGAAGGGACCATCGAATCATTTACAACGGATAAATTTTTTCACCTTATCCTGATGCTGAACCTTGTTGAACATGTGGCCGACCCGCTGGCTGTTTTACAAAAAGCAGGATCACTACTGGCTCCCGGCGGAATGATTGTTATTAAAACTCCCAATACGAACAGTTGGGATGCCCGTCTTTATAAAAGATCATACTGGGGAGGTTTACATTGCCCGAGACATTGGATCATCTTCTCAGAAAAAAGTTTTCGCATTTTATTGCGATCAACCAAACTGAAAATTAAAAAGCTCCAATATACCCAGGGAGCTCCTTTCTGGGCATTCAGCATCATCGCTGCATGGAGCCGAAAAAAAATTATCCGCACTTCCGCAAAAAGGCCGATCATCTTTCATTGGTTGTTTGCTCCCCTTGCCGCTGTTTTCGCTGTTTTTGATTTTGCAAGGAAACCATTTGCCAAAACATCACAGATGTTTATTCTTTTGGGAAAAGACGAGACTCTTTAATGATGTCGTTGGTAAATTTTTATCTATTTTGAAGGGTCAAACAGAATCAGCCACATGAGATCATCCATTTTTTTACAGGAAAATAAAATTCACTACAAGAATTATTTACTGCTGCTGGTTATTTGCCTGCTGGCATACTGGCCGCTGACTTTTGGGCTGTTCAGTGTAAAGAATGATGCGATCCATTATTTTCTTCCTTATCGTTTTAATATCAGTGAAGCCATACGTAACGGAGAGTTCCCCTTCTGGAGTCCCTATGTCTATCTTGGAAATCCCTTATATGGTGATATGCAAAGCGGCGCCTGGAATCCTGTTGTCTGGTTTTTTTCTTTAATAGGAAGATATGATATCAGCTTATTTCATTATGAGAACCTGCTGTACATTTTCCTGGGCGGAGTGGGCATGTATAAATTAACTGATCACCTGGTTGCACATTCACATACAGCATTGCTGATCGCAGCAAGTTATATGCTCAGTGGTTTTATGCTGAGCGGGCAACTGATCAACTGGCTGGCTGCCGCTGCTTTTTTACCATTTGTAATTCATTACTATTTAAAAACACTTCATACTCCTTCATTTGGCAATGCAATAAAAACCGGTATCGCATTATTTTTCTTATTGACTGCCGGCTATCCGTCATTTTTTATTATTACCGGCTATATTTTACTCGCTTTGTTTATACTTGCTTTGCTTGATCGTTCCAGGAATAAAGAAGCAGTTGCTATTTCATGGAAAAAATTCCTGCTTCAACAGCTCGTCATTTTAATTGTATTTGCAGGATTGGCTTTACCGGCCATTGTTTCTTTCATGGACCTGTTGCCTTATTACCAGCGGGGAAGCGGAACCACTTACGCCGATACGATCAGGAACTCTTTTGAATGGCAGCAACTGTTATCATTAGTTTTTCCATCTTCCATAAAAGCCAATGATATTGTTTCGGTAACTGATGTTACCTGCAGGAATGTGTATCCCGGAATTTTTACATTACTGGTTTTAGTTGCATTTCCTCCAAAACTTAACAGGAGAAATAAACTGTTGATCATACTGGCGGTATTTGCTTTGCTCTTCAGCATGGGTGATGCCACGCCAGTCAGGAAGTTTTGCTATAATATCCTGCCGCTGATGGATACTTTCCGGCATCCTTCGCAAATGCGTTTGTTCTTTCTTTTTGCCATTTTATTGCTGGCAGCCCCGGGAATAAAAACATTCTTGACCACTAATCTTTCAGCACAGGGATCAAAGAAAATAAAAATCATTGCATGGATCGCAGCAGGCATCCTTCTATTAATTATCATTCTTGCTTTTATAAATTCATCGCTCTTAAAACAACTGAATGGTTCCGGATTTTCAGGGATAAGGACGACCGTAAAGAATATTATTGAGAATAATTCACTGGCCGATACCATTGCCGTAAACGGGCTGATACAATTATTTTTTATTGCAGCTTTTCTTTTGTGGCTTGGGAGATATTACCGGCATAAAAAATTATTCTCCTTACTCTGGATCGCCAACTTGTTCATCATGGCGCAATTGATCTTACCTGTAACTTTTGTGAGCAAAACTTCATCACGTGAGATCAATGAGCTGATACATGCTTCTCCAAAAGGTTTTCCCACAACAGGACTTGATAAACCTATCGGGGAAAACAGCAGGGATGCGCTTGATCATTTTGATAAAATTGCACTGGATTATTTTTATAACAGGAAGATCGGGATCAGCCGGATCAATAATTCTCCCTCCTTTCTCGAAGAGCAGGATGATTTTTTAAAAACCGGTATGCTTTACGACTATGTTTCATCAAAACCTGTGATCTATCTTGCCGATACGATTGTCCAATTAAAAGATACAAATATCCTGAACCTGGCAACTGATTGCAATTTTGCTTTTGCAGATGCAATACCGGGAATAAAAAGTAATTGCAATGATGATGATACGTCATTTATTAAAAAAATATCAGCCAACCATTTTGAAATAGAAACACAAAATTCATCAGCATCCCTCCTTGTATTGACGCAATGCTATCACCATCACTGGAAGGTTTGGATCGACGGGCAACAATCCAAAATTTATAAAACCAATATCAGCTTCATGAGCACTCCATTACCGCCAGGAAAGCATGCAGTTGTTTTTAAGTTTTGTCCATCCAATACGGTGTCGGCATTGTGGGTAATGTTAGCTTTCATCGCTTTACTTATCCTGGTTGGCACTGTATCTTTAATGCGTCAAAATAATTTCAGACAGAAGCAATAAAATGAGCCGGAGAAAAACTATACTGCTATCGCTGCTTCTCTCTCTCCCGGTTGTTCTTTTTGTATTGCAACAATATTTTCAGCATAGCCCCAACCTGAAGCCCACCGGTTTTATGCTGGATGAAAATGTGCTGTACATGTCGTATGCCCACCAGTACCTCGACCAGGACCATACATCTCTTTTTTATTCGAATCCTTTCGATGGCGATCCGAAATCGCCTGATATATATTTCCAACCCGTTAATTTTCTTTTTGCAGGGCTCATGAAATTGGGTGCTGATCCCGGTTTGACCTTTACCATTTTTGGATTGTTGATGGCCTTTCTCTGTATTCTTCTTGGTATTAAAATATTACAACTGCTTTTGCCTGATCACAAAAAGCAATCATTTATTGCAATCTTGTTTACCTGGGGTGGCGGATTAACTGTATTAGCTGGTCTATTGGGTTCATCTTTTTTACAGGGCTATCAAACCCCGCATTGGATCGATGGTATTTACCAGGCCGACCCGGCCAATGGTTGGTGGGGATTGAACTGGGGCCGAACATTATTTATCCCGCTGGAAGCTTATTATCATTTCCTGTTCTTGCTGAATATTTATTTTATTTTAAAACAAAAATGGGCAGCAGCAGCAATTACCGCATTATTTCTTTCCATCTCTCATCCGTTTACCGGCATTGAATATTTACTGATCATGAATGGATGGTTATTGCTGGAAAAAGTGTTTTACAAAAATAAAAAAATTCCATCCTGGTACTGGGGAGCTGTTTTAGCTGTTACCATTTTTCATATATGGTATTACCTGGTTTACCTGAACAGCTTCCCGGAACACAAACAGATATTTTCCCAATACAGCGCCGGCTGGACCTATAGTCTTCTCATCGCCATACCAGCTTATTGCCTCGTAGCAGGATTGTCTTTTTTAAATGTATATATCAACAGGCCTTTAAAAAAATTATTGTCCATCCCCCATCAACGGTTATTTCTTTGCTGGGCCATCATTGCCTTCCTGCTTTCCAAGCATGAATGGTTCATCAAACCCATGCAGCCGATCCACTTTACCCGGGGTTATATATGGGCAGGATTGTTTTTATTTTCTTTACCGGCTCTTGTATGGTTGATCAATTACCTGCAGCAGTCAACGGCACGCAAATGGCTGCTCTATGGTTTTACATTTATTTTTTTATCGGACAATATCATATGGACGGCTAAACTTCTTTTTGAGAAAAATGATATAGAATGGGAAGGACATATAACGGATGACACACAACAGGTCTTAACTTTCCTAAAATCAAACGGAACAAATAAAGACCTGCTGGTTGGGAATGCTTCGCTGGTAAACTACCTGGCCAATGTTTACACGCATACTAATGCATGGGTATCCCATCCTTTCAATACACCCAAAAGAGAGGAGAGAGATATAGAAATGCAGATATTCTTGCAAACTGCGGTACAGTTACCGGAGTGGAAAGGCCGAAGAATATTGATAGTTATGAATAAAAAAAATGAACCGCCATGGATCCACGCATCCTTATTAAAGAATAAATTATTTGAAAATGATAGCTACGTCATTTTCACTCCATGATATTTTTTCCTTTAATGGCTTTGCTGATCGCTTCATCCATCAGGCGTTCAGCATAAGGTCTTGATATCTCGTTTAACTTTTCGATCCCGGCATGAATTTCATCTTTGTTACCTTTTTCCAGGAGGTTGGTAAGATCTTGAATGGCCGATCCGGTTTCGGAAATTTCCTTTTCAGTTAAATAGGATCTATTCTTACTGATAAACTGTGAAGTTGTATCAATGATCTGCCTTGCTTCTGTTTGCGCTTCCACCAGGGCCCTTGTCTGCATATCTTCTTTTGCATGAGTGATGGAATCCATCAGCATTTTTTCCACTTCTTCATCCGTTAACCCATATTGGGGTTTTACTTCGATGCTTTGTTCGATACCACTTCGCAATTCCTTTGCTTTAACGACCAATATCCCGTCAGCATTTACCAAAAAAGAAACTTCCACTTTCGGTAAGCCGGCCGGCATCCCGGGAATTCCTGTAAGATTAAATTCAGCAAGCTTCCTGTTATCTTTTACAAGATCTCTTTCACCCTGGAAAACGGAGATCCGCATACTGCCCTGCCCGTCTATTTGCGTGGTGTATTGTCTTCCTGTTTTCGAAGGGATCTTTGAATTGCGCGGGATCAGCACATCCATCAATCCTCCCATGGTTTCTATACCCAATGACAATGGTGTAATATCAAGCAATAAAAAATCTTTATTGTTTCCCGCAAGAATATCAGCCTGTACGGCTGCTCCTAAGGCAACTACTTCATCAGGGTTTAATGAATCATGCACTTTCCTTCCAAAGAATTTGCTGACCGTTTCCTTAACCAAGGGAACTCTTGTTGAACCACCTACCATGATCACTTCGTCAATCTCCCGGACAGTAAGCCCTGCATCCTGCATTGCATTATGACAGCACTGCATGGTTTTTGCAACGAATGGTTTTATTAATTCTTCCAGTTTATCTTTTGAAAGAGAAAGATCATATCCTGCCACTTGTCCGTTAAAAACGTTGTTTGTACTGAGGTATTTTTTGGCTCCCTCTGCCTGCAAACGTAATTCCTGTGCCAGGCTTTTATTTTGCTGTAATTCCTCTTCTGTTAATCCTGTCTGCCCTGTCCAGTATTTCATAATGACCCTGTCAAAATCATCGCCGCCGAGATAGGTATCTCCATTGGTAGAGAGCACTTCAAATATCCCGCTGCTGATGCGAAGAATGGAGATATCAAAAGTTCCGCCGCCCAGGTCGTAAACAGCAACTGTCTTTGTTTCGTCTTTGCTCATTCCCAATCCATACGCCAAACTTGCTGCTGTTGGTTCATTAACTATGCGTAATACATCAAGACCGGCGAGTTTGCCTGCATCCCTCGTAGCTTGTCTTTGTGCATCATTAAAATAAGCAGGTACAGTTATTACGGCTTTTGTGACAGGTGTTTTCAAAATATGTTCGGCCCTGCTTTTTAATTCCTTCAAAATAAATGATGATAACTCAACAGGGGAATAGAATTTATCCCCGGCCTGTATCTTCACCAGGCTTTCTGTATTATCGTCAATCACTTTATAGGTAAAAAAAGATGATTGTCCTTTTACATCATTGTATGATTTCCCCATTAATCTTTTTACAGAAAAGATGGTATTGTGTGGTTCAGTGATAAGATGTTTTTTTGCCTCATCACCCACTGTAATTAAACCGGCTTCGCCAAAATGGATGATCGAAGGGACAAGCGCTGCTCCGTCATGTTCTTTTAATACAACAGGTTTTTTTGTCTCAGGATGAATGATAGCCACCAGGCTGTTTGTTGTACCCAGGTCAATACCAACGATCATCTCCTGTTGCTGCAAACTGCCTGTTGCGATATTAATTCCAATCTTTGCCATTATTCTGAATTGTTGTATCCCAATTTTTTTTAAAGGTTTTCCACCTTCTTAATAAGAATGGCAAAAGTCGCTCATAAAAGGCGGATAAAAAAGTCTGGCCCCACTTGTGATTTCTATATTCGGGAAAAATTTGGCGCTGAAATTTAATATGAATAGTTTTCCAGGCTTCGATTTTTACTACCTTCATTCCATCTATGCCAGCAGCAACAAAAAATATCCTGCGGAAGGTCAAGTCAATTGGCTTTGGCATCATTGCAGGAATAATAATTTGTGAACTTGTGTTGCGGATTTATAATCCCAGTCCGTCAGCGATAAGAAACGGTAAACTATTGTTGCCTGCTAACCAGAAAAAAATTTTTACCAATAACTGGATAAACAAACTGGATAAAAAGATTCATTACTCAAGGAATTCGCTTGGTTTCCGCGGGCCGGAGCTCCCTTCAGGAACTGCTGACCTGTTGTCAATTATTACAGTAGGCGGAAGTACTACCGAATGCAAGTTTCTTTCAGACAGCTGTACCTGGCCTTCCCGGCTTTATGAAAAGCTTCACCATGAAAATCCCGCAGTATGGTTAAACAATGCCGGTATCGATGGACATACTACTTTTGGCCATATATTGATGATAAAAGAATATGTTCTGAAAATAAAACCCCGCTATATACTCCTGATGACGGGGGTGAATGATGTGGAACTGGATCAGCCTGATGAATTTGACAGAATGAACGAAATGAAAATAAATACAAGTTCCGTAAAACTCTTTCTCAAATCATTGGTGAACCACACTGAGCTGGGGCGTTCATTTTTGACCTATTACCAACTCCGGGTCTCTTATAAAAAGGGATTGATTCACCGGGAAATAAATCTGAATGAACTGATTGATAACCCGGTACCAGATTCAATCATTGCAAAAAAAATGGATCATCAAACTCCCTACCTCCATGCATATCGTCAACGAATTGAACAAATCATTACTACCTGCCGGCAGGCAGGAATAACTCCCGTACTCATCACTCAACCGTCATTATATGGTTCGTATGCAGATCCGGTTACACATTTGTTGATTGGAAATAAATGGATTACTAAGGATCCCAACGGAGTAAATTGTTCTTTGATGGGTAAAATACTTGAGGTATATAATGATGTCCTGCGTTCATTTAGCCAGAAAGTTCCGGTGATTGACCTTGCCATGCAAATGCCGAAGAATTCAGCTTATTTCTATGATTTCACCCATGTAACAAATGCAGGGGCTGAAAAAATAGCTGATATACTTTTCAGTGAACTCAGGAAGTTTATTTTTTACCCTGATAAACAGAACCAGTAAAACACAACTGCATCAAATCCAACTATGTTATTCAACTCGATTGATTTTCTTTTTTTCTTCGCCATTGTATTTCCCCTGTTTTATTTTCTACCGGGACCATACAGGAAAATTCTGCTGTTTGTCTCCAGTTGCATTTTCTACATGTGGTTCATTCCGTATTATATCTTTATTTTATTTGTAACGATTTTAATCGATTTTTTTGCGGCCATCCAGATAGAAGACCGCAAAAAACTCCGGGTCAAAAAGTACATGCTCCTGCTGGGTATTATCAATACCTGTCTTGTACTTTTCTTTTTCAAGTATTATAATTTTTTTATAGAGTCGTTTAATTTCCTCGGGCTTACACGCATACCCCACCTGGATATCATCTTACCTGTTGGCCTCTCCTTCCATGTATTTCAAAGCCTGAGCTATGTGATAGAAGTGTACAGGGGAAATATAAAAGCAGAGAGAAACCTTTTGGTTTATGCCAATTATGTGATGATGTTTCCGCAATTAGTTGCCGGTCCTATAGAACGGGCACAAAACATGCTACCTCAATTACGCACCTGCAACCACAAAATTACTTACCAGGATTTCCTTACAGGTTTCACCCGTTTCTTCTGGGGATTGTTTAAGAAACTGGTCGTAGCTGATACATTAGGTTCATTTGTTGACAGTACTTATAATAACTATGGAGAACAGTCCGGTGGTTTGTTACTTTTGGCCACTGTCTTTTTTGCAATACAGATCTATTGTGATTTTTCCGGTTATTCAGATATGGCAATTGGTGTAGCCAGAATGCTTGGTTTCAGGTTCAGGGAAAACTTTAACCTGCCTTATTTCGCTACCAGTATTACTGATTTTTGGAGAAGATGGCATATATCCCTGTCCACCTGGCTGCGGGATTATCTCTACATTCCTCTTGGCGGCAACCGGAATGGAAAATTGGCTACTTATAAAAATATTATGCTCACTATGTTGCTGGGAGGTTTATGGCACGGCGCTTCCTGGAATTTTATTATATGGGGTGGTCTTCATGGAGTTTACTTATCTTTTGAAAAAGCATTTTCTTTTGGTAAACGAAAAATAAAAAATATTTTTTCAAAAATAGTTGGCTGGCTAATCACTTTTACATTGGTATGTTTCGCCTGGATTTTCTTCCGGGCAATTGATCTTCACCAGGCCAACGAAATTATCCGTCGCATATTCACCGATAGTTCTTACAGAAATATACTTTCTGCAGACAAAACTGTTCTTTCACCCATAATCAATGGAATTTTTTTGTTACTGATCATCGAATGGCTGATCATCAGAAAATTTTCATTCGACGCTATTTTTGAAAAAAAATACGGTGAAATCATCCTGGTTGCATTCAGCACTTTCCTGATCTTATATATATTCCTGTTTGGTAATTCGAACAACAACCAGTTCATCTACTTCCAATTTTAACCCGATAATCAGAAGAATCAATATCAAAAAAAACAGTTTTATAAAAAAAGCTGCTTGCAGAAAACAAGCAGCTTTGAAATATTTCAATGTTAATAATTATCGCATCAGGTACATCTTACCATAACCTTTATTAAAGTATTTATCAGTGTTGTCGCCCTCTGCTTTATATTTATCCAGGTTTTTCCCGTTAAGGTTGGTAACAACCCGGTACAGGTAAATGCCATTGGCAAGTTTTTGACCATACTGATCAGTGCCATCCCATTTAAAGTCCGTAATGTTTCTTCCGATATGCAACGGGCCCAATTCATCCTTTGTAATTTCCCTCACGATCCTGCCCGTAATGGTCATGATCTCAATTTTTATATTCTGCGGCACTTCGCTGCCCGTAACTGTAAATACAAAGGCCGTTGATGTAGTAAATGGATTGGGATAATTCAGCATATTCGAGATCATCGGTTTATTGATAACCTCAAATAATACCCTGTATTGAATGTTGCCGGCGGCATTGTTACTCTTATCTTTTCCGGTAACGATCATTTCATATTCTCCATCCACAGGGAAATAAGGTCTGAAGTCGATCGTAGCCGTGTTGTCCGGGTTGGGTGCCTGGCCAGCCGGGATAAACCTGACCGTATCACTATTAAAATAGAACCTGCGCAGCGTGCCATTGGGATAACGCACCTGCAGGGTAAGCAGTGCTGTATCATCCAGTATCATCCAGCGTGTCTCATCTTTTAGTTTAATGATAATACCGGGTTTGGACGAAACAATGTCGCGGTTGAGTATATGCACCCCGTCAAAAGTTACATCCAGCAAAGGATTCAGGCTGTCAGGTTTTACATACAAATTCCTGTAAGCAAAATTGTTGAAATGGTATTGCTCCAGCTGATCATTATCAGGGTTGGCTTCAAGATACATGGTGTTCACTCCCGGAAGAGTAGCTGTATTGATCAATGCACCTATCTGCAACGTATCGCTCACCAATAATGGCCGTCTCTTTGCTGTAGGTATTATATGCGGCACATTATTCCTGTCCGTGATCACCAATTTAAGTTTCAGGCTGTCGAATGGCGCTTCGCTGATGTTTTTAAATGCTATTTTGAAATCCATCGGCTCGCCGAGTTCAACTGAATCTTTCACTTTCAAATAAATATTAGGAGCAATGGCGCCTTCCGGTACCGGCACATATGTTACCCGCCAGTAGCGAAGCTGGTAAGGTGTAAAATTGATCGAATCCTGTGTGCGCAATCTCAATTTCACGAAAGGATATGTTACTGCATTGATGGTGGATACATCAAAGTCTTGCTGTGCCGTGGTAATATTGGAGAATAATGTGGCTTCCGTTCCATCATTTTTTACACCAATTACATCCACTGTAGCCAGGTCTGATGTTTCACTGCTTCCCCTCCATTTCAATTGCTTCCATCCTTTTGCAGGTCCGAAGAGCGGAGAAGTAACAAAACCAAGTGTATCGGATGCAGGGCAATCAACAGAAAGTGTTGGATTATCAAACATACCATCACCTACTATCCATTTAGGGGTGAATGATGGATCGTTTTTCTTATACACAAAACCCCATGGCCGGGCTCTATAGAATGAATCTATTCCTGCAAATCCTGCATTTTTAAGGTAATGATAGAGTGATTTACCAGAACCATGAATAGCAGTATCTGCAGCCCAATCCGCGGCCCATGCATTCGGGTAACCATATATCGGGTTCAATGTAAAATTCCTCACTACTACATAATAACCATTCGGAACAGTGTCTTTCATGAAATCCATCATTTTTCTCCGGCTTGAAGTAT
>DATHDV010000127.1:0-5752 GCA_035318845.1 Chitinophagaceae bacterium | reverse complement strand
CATGTGGTATTGATGGATACGATCAGTAAAAGATACAGCGCCTGTGGTGCAAGACTCGGTGCTTTTGTTACAAAGAACAAAGCCGTGTATGATGCCGCGATGAAGTTTGCACAGGCAAGGTTGAGTCCGCCGGGGCTGGCGCAGATCATGGGAGAAGCTGCAGTGGACCTGCCGGATAATTATTTCGATGCCCCGAAGGCGGAATATTTACGCCGCAGGAATTTATTGGTAAAAAGATTGAACGCAATGCCGGGAGTTTTTTGTCCAAACCCCGGTGGCGCTTTTTATGCGATCGCAAAGTTACCGATCGATGATTGCGATAAATTCTGCCAGTGGTTGCTGGAAGAATTCTCTTATAACAAAGCCACCGTGATGCTGGCGCCGGCGACCGGTTTTTATGGAACAGCGGGACTTGGTAAAAATGAAGTTCGTCTTGCTTATGTATTAAATATTGATTCGCTGAATAAAGCGATGGATTGTTTGGAGAAGGCACTGGAAGTATATCCGGGGAAAGTGAAAATGGAAAAATCTTCTGTTGCTGTCACTTCGAAGTAGCAGAGTCTTGTCAGTCCCGATGGCTATCGGGATTGTCGAAGGGTGAGAAAATAAAAGAATTGGCTAAATCGAAAAATTATCCTTCGACTTAATTGAGGATATGGCCCTGTCAAATAAACCGGCAAGGAAATCTTTATCAAGCTCAGAAAATTTTATGGGCGCTGCCGGTTCATCGCCAAATTCATTTAAAATCAATCTCCACCAACCCACATTTTTCCATTTACCCAATTTGTATCCCACTTGTTCATAAGTGGCAAAATATTCAAACCCGCAACTTTCATGAAGGGCAACACTTTTATCGTTTGGCAAATTGATAACTGCATACACATTTCTGAATCCCTGCTTTTTTAATATTTCAAACAAAGCCGTATATAAAACCCTGGCAATCCCGGCCCGTTGAAAATCATCATGTATATAAACAGAGCTTTCGGTACACCATTGGTAAGCGGTTCTTTCGCGGTGACGGGTAGCATAAGCATAGCCTGCTATTTTCCCGTCAACTTCACAAAGCAACCAGGGCCAGTTAAGCAGGTATGTTTGGATCCTGTTTGCAAACTCTTCTATCGAAGGAACTTCGGTCTCAAAAGTGAAAGAAGTGTTCTCAATATATGGAGCATAAATATCCAATATGGCTTTGGCATCGGCCGGGGTTGCAAGACGAATGGAGGTCATTCCTCAAATTTCTGTTTTAATAAACAAAAAAGCCCCAAAATTGGAGTTTTTTAGTACCAAAACCCGGAAATTTATCCGCCAGATCCCGGACGATCTTTTGAATTTAAAAAAAGTAACTTGTGTCCTTAAATAAAATATATATAGCAATCTTCTTATGATGACCTGAATTGGGTTATTATCCTTTTCTAAACAGGCCTGTCCATGAACCGTTTTTTTTTCATAGTATGCACAATTTGTATTTTCTCCCAGAAAATAAATAGCGCAAATTACTATTGGGTCGGCGGATCAGGTGATTGGAATGACCTCAATCATTGGGCAACCAGCTCCGGGGGTGTCATCCTTCATGGACAAATACCAACTGCCCTTGATGATGTTTTTTTTGATGCCAATTCATTTAATAATCCGGCGCAGACCGTAACATTAAATGTCACCGAGGCATTATGTAATAACATGGACTGGACCGGGGTAGGAAACAACCCGGAATTCTTCGGAACTGCTTTAAATACCCTGAAGATCTATGGATCTTTAACGCTTGCAGCCGTCATGAAATTAAATCTTTTCGGTCCTGTTAGTTTTGAAGCTGTCGCCCCCGGAAAAACAATAACTTCTCTTGGACAAATATTTCATTACAGTTCAATTGTGTTTAATGGTGTTGGAGGCAGCTGGACATTGACAGACTCACTGACACTGACAGCCTTTGGCGATATTAATCTTAAGAACGGCACTTTAAACAGCAACAATAAAAAAATAACTGCCAAATCATTTTCCTCAACTACTGCAACAAGCAGGTCCCTTATCATGGGCTCTTCCATATTCAATCTTTTGAACGGGTTTACTATTTCTGCTACAGGAATGACCGTTAATGCAGGCAGCTCTACCATAAATCTTACCGATCCGAACGGATGCAGTTTTTCAGGCGGAGGGTTTGTTTATAATAATTTGAACTTAACGGGCCCCGGGACAATAAATGACAACAACAGTTTTAATGATGTTTTTTTTGCCTCAGACGGGACCATCGAGGGAAATAATATTTTTAATAATGTTGTTTTTTCTAATAATGGAAATATCAATGGAAATAATCTTTATAATAATCTTCAATTTTCCCCGGGGTATTCCTATACGCTGGCAAGAGGGAAAACACAAACCATCAATACGACATTTTCAGCCAATGGGAATTGCGGGGGACATATTTCTATTATCACAGATGTTTCGGGCAGCCAGTCCACTATTAATCATCCACCGGGAACGGTAACGGTATCCTTCGCAATATTAAAGGACATCAATGCTGCGGGGGGAGCAACATTTACAGCCAATAATTCCATTGACCTGGGAAATAATTCAGGTTGGACCATCAATGTACAGTCTACTCAAGATTTATTTTGGGTTGGGAATTCAGGAAACTGGAATGACGGGAACCATTGGTCAACAACCAGCGGTGGCACCCCTTCCGGATGCTGTCCTACTCCTACTGATAATGTTTTTTTTGATGCCAATTCATTTTCGCTTGCCGGGCAAACCGTAACAATTAATGGGGCAGCATTTTGCAATAATATAAGCTGGACCGGAACTGTAAATAATCCAAATTTTGCAGCAACTTTTTCAGATTACCTGAAAGTCTATGGTTCATTAATATTTATTCCCGGTATGACCCTTGGTATCCAGGGTAACGTATATTTTGAAGCGACCACAATGGGAAAAACAATAACATCTTCAGGCCAAATATTTGGCTCAGTTATATTTAACGGCATTGACGGTGGCTGGACATTGCAGGACCCGCTAAAAGCCATGATCACTATTTCTCTGAATAATGGCACATTAAACACCAATAATCAACTGGTAGCAGCAGATGGTTTTAGATCTACTAGCTCTACAACCAGGACGCTCACGATGGGGTCTTCTGTTTTCAATCTTTCCGGGGGTAGTTGCTGGCAGGTTAGTACTTCCGGCGTTATAACATTGACGCTTAATTCAGGAACATCCACTATTAATTCGACAAACCTGGGCGGAAGTAGTTTTTCAGGAGATGGGCTTGTCTATTATAATTTGAATTTTACCGGCCCCGGGAATATTGGCGGTAATAATACTTTTAATAATGTTTTTTTTGCTGATAACGGGATCGTATACGGAAACAATATATTTAACAATGCAACATTTCTTAAGAATGGAAATATTCATGGTAATGAAAGATATAATAATTTAATATTCACAGCCGGGTATACCTATACCCTTGAGAACGGGTTCATACAAACAATAAACATATCTCTTACGGCAAATGGAACCTGTGCATCACGTATCACCATTGCTTCAAATTTACCCGGCACCCAGGCAACCATCTCTCATCCTCCCGGCGCAGTTACAGTTTCATACGTCAGCCTTAAAGATCTAAGAGCGACGGGGGGAGCAATATTTACAGCTAATAACGCCATTGACCTGGGAAACAATAGCGGCTGGACCATTAATTCCGTTGCTCCCAAGGACCTGTACTGGATAGGCAATACAGGCAATTGGGATGACGGTAATCATTGGTCACTCAGCAGTGGAGGACCTCCTTTAGGTTGTTTACCTACACCTGTTGACAATGTTTTTTTTGATATTAATTCTTTTACTGCTGCGGCACAAACTGTAACCATCAATGTCGAAGTAGCTTATTGTAAGAGTATGACCTGGACAGGAGCAGCAAATAACCCGGCATTAGAAGGACTACCAATTAATTCGCTCAAGATCTATGGTTCACTAACATTCATTTCCGGCATGACCCAAAATTTCCAGGGTGCTGTATTCTTTGAAGCAACGACAACCGGTAAAACGATCACTTCTGCCGGCAGATCATTTCTCAATACAGTTACACTAAATGGCGTTGGAGGTGGCTGGACATTACAGGACTCACTTAGAACCACGGGCATTATTAATTTCAATAATGGCATTCTAAATACAAACAACCGCACTGTATACGCCGGCGCATTTTTATCTTACAGCACAACAACCCGGACACTCAACATGGGTTCTTCCATTTTCAATTTATCAAATATTGGAATGTTCTGGGATATTAACCCTACGGGAATAACCATTAATGCCGGAACATCTGTCATTAACAATACCAATAGCGGGAACGCTTCACTAACCGGTCTTCGCTCATCCGGTTTTAATTACTATAACCTGAATTTTAATAATGTTTCAGGGATCCCGGGATCAATCATTGGCAACAATACTTTTCATGATGTTTTCTTTGTCACTGACGGGCTCGTTGAAAATAATAATACATTTCATGATGCAGTTTTTTCGGGGAATGGTACTATTAAAGGCAATAATACATATCACGATCTAACCTTTACGCCAAACTATGTTTACACACTCACCAGTGGAAAATTACAAACCATACAAAACAAATGGAGTATCCAGGGAGCCTGTAACTGGTATATCTTATTACAATCTTCCATAGCAGGCAGCCCTTCTTTTATAACGAAGGCAAGCGGGACAGTCAATGCTTTCAACATGCATATACAGGATATACATTGCTTGGGGGGAGCGACGTTTAACGCTTATAATTGTGTTGACCTGGGTGGTAATAGCGGCTGGAATTTTTTAACCCTCGATCCTTTATCCAACCCAGGTCCCATCACGGGCCCGGTATCAGTTTGTTCTGGACAAACAGGAGTAGTCTATTATATAAACTCTGTCAGGGGAGCTATCAGCTATTCATGGACTGTGCCCCCGGGAGCCGTTATCACGGCGGGACAAGGAGATACGAGTATCGTAGTAAGTTTTGGTGCTACTTCAGGAAATGTAACGGTGACAGCATTTAATGGTTGTGATTTTAGTAATTCCAGCAGCAATTTAGCAGTAGCGGTGAATCCTATTCTCACTCCGGCTATTACAATAACAGCAAGCCCCGGTGCTATTATCTGTACCGGCAATTCCGCTACATTCACAGCAACTGCATCCAATACGGGCGTCGGAACAGTAAACTATAATTTTAAGATCAATGGCAACACTGTGCAAAGCGGTGCATCCAATACATATACATCATCTTCGCTGGTCACTGGCGATGCAGTGAGTTGTGTCATTACGATAACCGGCGGCGGCACTTGTTTAACTTCAAACACGGCATCTTCCAACACGATCATTATGACGGTGATGGCTTATATGACCCCGGCAGTGAGCATTACGGTTGCTCCTCAGAATCCTATATGTGCCGGCACATCCGTTACTTTCACGGCCAATGCAACCAACACCGGCAGCGGCTCCGTAAACTTTAACTTCAAGATCAATGGCAGCACTGTACAAAACGGTGCATCCAATATATATACTTCGACCGGGTTGATCAATGGCGATGCAGTGACTTGCGATATCACCATAACGGGTGGCAACTGCTTAACGATAAATACGGCGTCATCCAATGCGATCAGCATGACGGTATTGCCGAGTTATACTCCGGCAGTAAGCATTAGCGCTTCTCCGTCTGGTTCGATCTGTGCAGGTGTATCGGTCACATTCACGGCAACTGCATCCAATATAAGCGGCGGAA
>DATHDV010000126.1:0-13657 GCA_035318845.1 Chitinophagaceae bacterium | reverse complement strand
TGTTACTTTCACACTCATGAACGGGATATTTGGTTGCGTGGCCGCATAATTAATAACCCGGATAAATTCATCGCAGGTATGTTCAAAATTCTCTTCCCCTTCTTTTCCTTCCACGGCATAATCAAGGATGACCTTTACTTTATGATCGCCAAGCATTTTTGCAATCACCGTTGTTTGTTCAAGCGTTTCGCCACCCACAAATTGTGCAAAAATTGTTTTCCTGATGATTCCTTTTACCGGCAAACCAACTTTTACCGACCAGGGCGCCAGCCGGGTTCCCAATTTTACGATCCAGGGTTTACCCATTAAAGAAAAAAGGAAGCGGGCTTTTTTTAATTGTTTATTCGTCTTGTATTCAAATGCAACCTCCGTGTTGTCAAAAGATATTGCAGCGGGTGATAATTCCATAGCTATCGGTATTGAATGCTCAAATGTAGGGCATAAGATTTAAGGAACAAGTATAAGGCACAAGGTACAAGGACCAAGTGAACCCTACTGAACGAAATATCCATTTATGTTTCGACCTTGTACCTTGTTCCTTGTTCCTTGTCCTTCGCGCCTTGAGCCTTGTCTCTTGTTTCTTGTGCCTTTGTTTTGATACTTTACCTTTGTCAAAATTCTATTTCATGGAAGCAAAAAAACCGGCTGGAAGTTTGATCATTATGACAGAACTCGTATTGCCCAACGACACCAATACGCATGGTAACCTGATGGGTGGCCGCCTGATGTACTGGATGGATATTGCTGCTGCACTTTCTGCCATGAAACATTGTGCCGTACCGGTTGTTACTGCTTCTGTTGATAATATCTCGTTTGAAGCGCCTATTAAATTGGGCAACGTAGTGCATATTGAAGCCAAGGTTTCAAGGTCATTCAATTCATCTATGGAAGTGCATCTGCGTGTTTGGGGAGAAGATGCTATCCAGCAATATAAATACAAAAGCAATGAAGCCTACTATACTTTTGTTGCACTTAATCCGAATGGTAAACCACGTCCTGTTCCCCAATTGATCCCGGAAAGCGAAGAAGAAAAAAAATTATTCGATAGTGCTCTTCGCAGGAGGCAGTTGAGACTGATCCTCGGGGGAAAACTGAAACCCAAAGACGCTACTGAACTAAAAGCATTATTTATCAAAGATTAATTCCTGCTTGATCTTCATTTCCTTACTGCATCATTAAACAAAAAAAGGGCCCCCGTAAGGAGCCCGTGAATTGATCCACCTTGAGAAAACATTTATTTTAACCTACTTCGTCCCTGTTACAACAATTTTTTCAACAGTTTGCTCCCTGGTTTCCACCACGATAGTCCGAAGGCTATAAATTCCCGGTCGTAAATTATCTACCTGGATCGTGTTGCCGGTTGTGATCGTCCATTGGCGGATGATGTGTCCGCTGATATCCGCTAACATAACATTCCTTGCACCATTCCTGTCTTCAAATACGATCTTTACGCTGCCATCTTGCGAAGGATTAGGATATACAATCGTTTTTCCAGGTTGTCCTTCTCCTCTTACTGTACGGATTTCACTGAACCTGGCTTTCCCGTCAAGGTCCACCTGCTGAACCCTGTATTGCGTAATGTTTCTGCTTGCATTCAAATCACTATAGCTATAGGTAAGTATTGAGTTACTGTTGCCATCTACCGCCTGTGAATTGATAAAAACTATTGTTTGCCAGTTATCATCTCCCATATTTCTTTGCAGGCCAAAACCCCTGTTATTGATTTCTGTCGCTGTTTCCCATTTCAATATAACATTTGAGTTGCTGACCCTTTTTGCTGTAAAGGAACTTAAGGTTACCGGTAAAGTACTGCATTGCGTAGATGGGAGAAAAAATACCCTTGATGCCCCGGATGCGCTGCCGGAAGTTTGTGTAAGTACAATAAACACACCCTGGTTTACATTAGCAGTGGGTACGGGGCCGCTAATTGTAGTAGTGGTGCCCGGACCAGCAACAATATTAAAATTAATGGGACCACTCAATAATGTATCAGTGGCAGGTGTAAAATAGCCGTCTCCATTTATATCTGCATACACCCTGTAAAAACCACTGGCGGAAGCAGCCGTATTATTAGTCACAGTAGCACCATAAGTATGATTGCTGCAGTTCACAAAACCAACCGCAGACAGGTAACCGGCCGAATAAAGAAAACCGCAATTAACGCAATGTGCTACCTGTGCATTGGCGGCCTGGCTCGACCAAAGATCAGCTACCAGCACGACCGGTGTGCCGCAGGACACAGGCACCGTTGTTGTAACACCCACTAAGATGATGTCTGCCGAACCATCAGGCAATATATTTCTCGTAATACTTGTCACGCTTGTCATCGGAACTGAATTATCGGGAGGATAGATGCTCATAATGGTAGGCGTGGGGGTATTGTTATTGATCCCTAAATTTAAAAAAGAAGCCCCGAGATCCGCCGCATCAGGGGCATGAATGGCGCCATTCAATGTAGTATGACCATCCACACATTGAAAATAATTTGGATATTGGCTCTGCAACCAGGCATGAATAAAAATGTATTTATTCCCATTATTATTTTCAATATTAAAGCTGACGTCGAATGTTACGGTACAGGTTCCGGGGCCGGGTGCCACGTTCCGGATATTCTGGATAATAACATTAGAAACGGTGCATTGGGCGTTGATTTGCCGGATGCTAAAACTAAAAAAAGCAAGAAGCATCAGGGAGCGTAAAACTTTTTTCATACTTGCTGTTTAAAGATTAAATAGATGACTGAAGGCTAGTGCCAGCAGCGATTATTTTTACGCGGATTCAGATTATCGCTGATTTCAAAGGGGGATAAATGTATTATCCTAAAAAACGTACCAAAAGAAATGACCCAGAAACGAGCATAATTTGAAAGATGTATGGGGTGGTAATTCTACAAAAAAAAATAAACTGACTTTAAAATTCCCGGAGATAAGCAGGAATAATAATATGTAAAAAAAAATCCTTCCGCATGCGGAAGGATTTTGTAAATAAATAGAAAGAAAATTATTCCGGTTTCGTTTCTTCTGTTGCAGACTCCTCGGTAGCTCCACTATCCATTTTCTTCTTCAGGTCGGCCAGCACACCCAGGTCACCAAGAGTGGCTTTTTCCACTTTGTTCTGCACTGTTTTCACTGCTTTCCTTGTTTTATCTGCTTCAGTACGGGCTTCTTTTTTGGCAGCTTCGGCTTCATCTACTTTACCCTGTTCCCAGATCTTTGTATGAGAGACCACGATACGTTTTTCATTGCGGTCAAACTCAATTACCATGAATTGGGCTGTTTCATCTGCACCGATACTCTTTCCGTCTTCTTTGGTAAGGTGACGATTGGGAGCAAACCCTTCCAGGCCATATGGCAATTGAATAGAAGCACCTTTATCATCACGACGGCTAACTGTTCCATCATGGATACTGCCAATAGCAAATGTATCCTGCAAAGTATTCCAGGGATCTTCTTCCAGTTGCTTGTGTCCTAACTGCAGTTTGCGGTTCTCTTTGTCGATTCCCAGGATCGCTATATCAATGTTTGCACCAACCTTGGTGTATTCACCGGGATGGTTAAAACGTTTCAGCCAGCTCAGGTCGCTGATATGGATCATACCACCAATGCCGGGAGCCAGTTCAACAAACACACCATAATTGGTGATGTTTTTCACCAGCCCTGTATGACGGCTGCCTTCAGCAAATTTGGTTTCAATATCATTCCATGGATCTGCTGAAAGCTGTTTGATCGACAAGCTCATTTTCCTGCTTGCTTTATCCAATGTTACGATCTTAGCTTCATGCTCATCATTCAATTTGAAAAACTCTTTGGCATTGATCGGGGTATTGGCCCATGTAATTTCAGATACATGCACCAGCCCTTCCACACCAGGTTGAATTTCGAGGAAAGCGCCATAGTCTTCAATGTTAACCACTCTTCCTTTTACAATATTTCCTTCAGCAATGTTCTCGGCAAGCACTTCCCACGGATGTGGTGTGAGCTGCTTTAATCCAAGGCTGATACGTTTTTTCTCATCATCAAAATCAAGTACTACCACATTGATCTTCTGATCCAGTTTCAGTACTTCAGTTGGGTGAGAGATACGTCCCCATGAAATATCCGTAATGTATAGCAGACCATCCAGGCCTCCCAGGTCCATAAAGGCACCGAAGTCAGTAATGTTCTTTACAGTTCCTTCCAGCACCTGGCCTTTTTCCAGCTTGCTCATGATCTCTGCCCGCTGTGCCTCAATATCGCTTTCAATAAGCGCTTTATGAGATACAACAGCATTCTTAATGGTTTCATTGATCTTCACAACCTTGAACTCCATTGTTTTTCCAACAAACTGATCGTAATCGGTAACAGGCTTCACATCGATCTGTGAACCCGGCAGGAATGTTTCCATTCCAAATACATCCACGATCAGACCACCCTTGGTTTTAGAAGTAACTAAACCGGTGATCACTTCGCCTGTTTTGTGCACTTCCACAATTCTTTCCCATGCACGGGTGATACGGGCCTGGCGGCGGCTCAGGTTCAGGTGTCCTTCCCTGTCTTCTTTCTCTACGATCATCACTTCCACTTCATCACCAACAGCCAGGTTGGGCAGGTCGCGGAATTCATTGAGAGAGATCAAACCATCGCTTTTAAATCCGATGTTAAGGACCACGTCAGTTTTTGTTAAACCAACAACAGTGCCTTTCATCATTTGTCCATCGTCCAGTTGCACAAATGTGTTGTCATACACACTGTGATACTTTTCTTTCTCTTCTTTTGTGTAAGCAGTAATGTGGCGTTTGTCAACACTCCAGTCAAAATCATCGTGTGCGGTTTGAATGGGTGCGGCTTCAACAGGGTTAGATTCTTCGGCAGGTGCAGTTGTTGTCGCTGTAGATGCATCTCCCTCCTCGTGGTGGGCAGCGGTCTCCTGTTCATCAGCGTTTAATTGTTTTCGAATAATGTTTTCAAACATAAATTTTTCCCGAAGGGTTTAAGTATTTCGGGGCGGCAAAGATATGCCATTTCTAAAGAAGAAAACAGCCAAAATTTCAATGAATCCTGACTTTTTTACCAGCTGCAAAGCCCTGATTAAGCGTCCCTTGTCCCGCCGCCGGGCGGGACTCCGTTCGGGGTCCGGTTCGCTGCTCATCATCCAATTCTTGCTATATTCACAAAAATTAAAGGTTGCTGTATAGTATTTTAAAACTTATTGCCCGCATTGCCATCCGTTTTTTTTGCAGAAAGGTCATTATCAATAAGCCGGAATTGCTGAAAATAAAAGGTCCTGTGCTGCTTGCCTGCAACCATCCCAACTCATTTTTAGATTCTGTGATCTTTGATACTTTATTTCAACAACCCGTCTGGAATTTGGCAAGAGGTGATGCTTTTAAAAATAAGTTTTATGTCAGGCTGCTCACAGCATTAAAAATATTGCCCGTTTATCGTACCAGCGAGGGAACAGAGAATCTTTCAGAAAATTATAAAACCTTTGATGCCTGCATCTCCATATTCAGGCAAAATGGTATCGTCGCTATTTTCAGCGAGGGAAAATGCATTAATGAATGGCATTTACGTCGTTTGAAAAAAGGTACTGCCAGGCTTGCCATAAAAGCATGGGAAGAAGGCATTCCGTTGAGAGTATTACCCCTGGGTATTAACTATAGTTCCTTTAGCCGCTTTGGGAAGAATATATTCCTGAATTTTGGCGAGATCATTACTGCAAATGATGTTAATCTGAAAATGGCAGAAGGATTGAGGCATCAATCATTCAATGATCAACTCAGGACGCAATTGGAAAAGCTTGTTTTTGAGATCCCGAAAACAGACCGGCAGGCACAGGCAGCAAAACTGGAAATAAAACCATCGTTACTAAAAAAAATACTGCTGCCCATTCCGGCAACCATCGGGTGGCTGATACATTTACCACTCTATTTGCCTGTCAAATATTTTGTATGGAAAAGAACATTTAAAAATGACCACTATGATTCAGTGATGATGGTTATACTCCTGTTTACTTACCCGGTATACCTTCTGATCATTATAACAATGCTCTGGATCATCCTCCATTGCTGGTGGATTGTTTTTCTTTTAGTGTTGGCCCCTTTTACTGCATGGTCATATATTCAGCTAAAACCACAACTGGATAAATAGAATGTTTGTCATAATGGTCATATAGGTCATAAGGGTCACATGGATTACTCCGATTTGACCTGTTTGACTTATATGACCTATTTGACCATCTGACTAATTGATTTCGCGGAAATCCATCCGCTTGTCCATGCATGCTGGAAATTAAAACCACCTGTTATTCCATCCACATCCAGCACTTCACCGGCGAAAAAAAGATTGGATACTTTCTTGCTCATCATAGTGTTGGCATCCACTTCGTTTAATTTTATACCACCGGCCGTAACAAATTCTTCTTTGAAAGTTGTCTTGCCCTTTATAGTAAATGCACAATTGCACAAATTTTTAATAAGCATGTTTGTTTGTTTCGCCGGCAGATCAGCCCATCGTATCTCTTTTTTAGCTTCCGAATGCTCCAGCAGGAATTCCCATAACCTTTGCGGCAAACCAAATGGATTCTTACCTGAAATTTTTTGCGATGCTATTTCAAATCTTAATTGTTGAAATTTTGCTTTTAGTTCCTGTTCATTTAAACCGGGCAGCCAGTTCACCGTGATCCCAAATTCCCAATTCATTGCTTTTAATTCCCTCGCTCCCCACGCACTTAGTTTCAAAATGGCCGGGCCGCTCAAACCCCAGTGCGTTATTAATAACGGCCCTTCCTGCTCCAGTTTACTTCCCGTAATTTTCACGATCGCATTTCCCACACTCACCCCCATCAATTTGGTAATAGGATGCACGGGCATGTTGAAAGTAAATAATGACGGCACCGGTTCTTCAATCGTATGACCCAATGCTGTTAGCCAATTAAACATAGATGATTTCGGATAGCCGCCGCTTGCAATACATAAATAGTCGGGAGCCAGGAGTTGGGAGTCGGAAAGTTTTACTTCAAAACGATTTGTCTTATTCGCTACGTTTTTAACTTCAACATTCATCATTATTTCCACTCCGTATTTACCAGCCTCTTTCAACAAAGAGTCAATAATTGTTTGTGAAGAATCAGTAACCGGGAACATTCTTCCATCTGCCTCGGTCTTCAACTTCACTCCTCTTTCCTCAAACCATTGTATGATATCTGTGGTAAAAAATTGATGAAATGCTTTTTTGACAAAATATTGTCCCCTTGGATATTTTTTACTCATCTCCGCAATGTCAAAGCAAGCGTGGGTTACATTACACCGGCCGCCACCGCTAACTTTTACTTTTGATAAGAGCTTGTTCGTCTTTTCAATAATAACAACTTTTAATCCCGGGTTCATGCGGGCAGCATTTACTGCACAGAAGAAACCTGCTGCACCGCCCCCGATAACTATAAGTTGTTTTGACATCGCCTTCTTTATTTCATCATCATCAATGCTGCCATGGTCTCCATGCCATTCCACAAATTCTGCAGTCGTATGTTTTCGTTTTCGGCATGCTGGTTATTATCATGGTTGGCTATCGGCACCGAAATGGTCTTTGCATGTAAATATTTTTCAAACAGGAATAATGGAAGGCTGCCGCCAAATGTTGGCATCAGCACTACCTGGTCTGCAGTCGTGTTTTTAACCGCATTTATCACATTCGCAGCAATGGGAAGCTCCATAGAGGTGCGTTGTGCATTATATCCATCTTTGCCAGGTATTATCTTAATGATCTTCGAATACTGTTGTCTTTCTTCATCCGAAGGGTCCCGGTCAATTACATAATAGCCCTGGCTGCGGATATGATCAATCACTTTTTGTTGTTGCCGTTGCCAGTCATTTCCCGGCACTAAGCGCAGGTCCAATACTGCAGTTGCATATGTGGGTATAATATTATTTGCCAGTTTACCCACGTTTCCGCTTTGAATTCCGTTGATATTCAAAGAAGGGAGACTAATAGATTCGCCTAACGATTTTCCGGGGATCTCATTCATCACAATTCCTAATTCTTTTTTCATTTGTTCATCCACCGGGGGAACTTCCTGCAATGCTTTTTTCTCAGCAGCAGTTAAAGGGACCACATCATCATAAAATCCTTTAATGCTGATCCAGCCATTATCATCTTTCATAGAAGCCAGTAATTTAACCAGCATCATGGCAGGATTTGGAGCCCAGTTTCCGTAATGTCCGCTATGAAGAGGTCTTTTGGAAGCATAGACCGTCAGGTCAAGATGTGTATCACCCCGCACACCAAATACAATTTGCTTTTTCCCGGATTGATGCACAGGTCCATCACAGAATATCCACAGGTCTGACTGAAGCAATGACTTGTATTTTTCCAGTATCTCATTTAAATGAGGAGAACCGGCTTCTTCCTCTCCTTCAAAGAAAAATTTAAGATTGCAGGATGGCTTTAATCCGCTTTGTATGATAGCATCATAAGCATTCAGAATTACAGCAACACCTGCTTTATCGTCAGATGCACCTCTTGCATAAATTCTCCATTCGGGATCAAATGAATTTGTAGTAGGAGATATATCAATTGTTTTACCTCCTTTATCAATTGCTCCGTTTGCCAACTGTGGTTCAAAAGGAGTAAGCCCCTTTGCCCATTGTGCAGGATTGACGGGCTGACCGTCATAGTGTGCATAAAAGACCAGGGTTTGTTTTGCACCGGGAGTAATTATTTCGCCATATACCGAAGGCGGCGCCCCGGCAGTAACAGGATCTAATAATTGTACCTGTTGAATTCCTCTTTTCTTCATCATATCCATTAAAAAAATGGCATTCTTATGAAGATTGATGGTATCAACAGCAACATTGGGAATGGAAAGAAATGAAATGAATTCATCCAATATGGGCCTCTCATGCCCGATACGATAGTTCCGTATTTTCAGAATATCGGGTGACTGAGTATAACCAAAAGTTGATAAAAAAGCAAACAGTCCTGCAAGAAAAAAATTCTTTTTCATTTTGAAACCTGGTTATATATATTGAAAGGTACAGGTGGAAAGAATGAATACAAAATACTTTAATAATAGCTGCTATTGAGATTGCTATTTTGTTTTTCCGCTTTTTCAATGATACTGTAATCCGAAAGTATATCTGCCTTTATTTTTCTTACACATACATCATGTTCGAAATGCACGGAGGGTTTACCATCCTTTGTTCTCACCGTCCAGCCATCCTCTTCTGTGTAAACATCTCTTTTACCAAGATTGATCATGGGTTCAATGGCCAGCACCAATCCTTCTTTTAATTTAGGGCCACTGCCCCTCTTTCCATAATTAGGCACCTGCGGGTCTTCATGCATATTTTTTCCAAGACCATGCCCAACCAATTCTCTCACTACACCATAACCATGATCCCGTTCTGTATATTCCTGTATGGCAAATGCAATATCGCCTACCCGGTTGCCGGCAACCGCTTTCTCAATTCCTTTATACAATGATCCTTTTGTCACTTTTATTAAACGGAGCACTTCTTCTCCGGGATCACCAATGGCGAAAGTATAAGCATGATCCCCGTGCCAGTCATTTAATATGATCCCGATATCTATTGAAACAATATCCCCTTCTTTCAGTTCATTTTTACCCGGGAAACCATGAACGACCACATCATTGACCGAGATGCAGGAATTAAAAGGATAACCCCTGTAATTTAAAAAAGAGGGAATGCCATGATGATCATGAATAAAAGAACCGATCATTTTGTCAATAGAAAGAGTAGTGATGCCCGGCTTCAGCAATTTTGCCACTTCGCTTAATGTCTTACTCACCAGCAAAGCGCTTTGCCTCATCAATTCCACTTCCGCATTTGTTTTAGCGATCATCATATACTGCAAATATCCATTTTAAAAATGAACCCGTCCCGCCTAAGGCGAGACGGGTCCGGGTAATATGATTTATAGTTCGATTAATATTGAACAGCCGAAGTTGTTTGCCTGCCCTGTATGCGTCCGCTCTTCATCAGGCCATCGTACTGGCGCATCAGTAACTGTGTTTCTATCTGCTGTAATGTATCCAGGACAACCCCAACCATGATGAGCAGTGATGTACCACCAAAGAAACCGGAGAACTGTTGCGTTACGCCAAATCGCTGAGCAATGCCCGGCAGGATACCTACAAAAGCAAGCAATACCGCACCGGGGAATGTGATCTTATCCATGATATGTCCAATATAATCAGCTGTTGGCTGTCCGGGTTTTACACCAGGAATAAAACCATTATTCTGCTTCAGGTTATCGGCAATTTGCTTGGGATTAAATATCAAAGCCGTATATAAAAACGTAAACCCGATCACGACAATAGCATAAATAAGCATGTACCAAACATTGCTATGATCATTCAGGACCTTTAGAAAAGCCCCTCTTCCATTCGGGTTAAAATTGGCAAAGATGGTAGGGATGAATATAATCGCCTGCGCAAAGATGATCGGCATTACCCCGGCGCTGTTCACCTTTAATGGCAAAAACTGGCGGGCGCCGCCAAATTGCCGGTTGCCTACGATCTGTTTTGCATAATTAACAGGCACTTTTCGTACGCCCTGGATAAGAAGGATACAACCCATTACTATTGCAATGAGTATGGCTATTTCAACAATAAAAACAAGTATATCACCGCTGCGACTTGATTTACTGGTCAACTCCTGGAGAAAATTCTGCGGCAACCTGGCCACAATACCGATCATGATAATAAGGGATGTTCCATTGCCCAATCCTTTGTCTGTGATCTTTTCTCCCATCCACATCACAAATAAAGTTCCGGCTGTTAATACAACTACTGTCGTCAGCCAGAAATTGGAAGCAGAATAACCCGACATCATTCCACCTGTCTGCGCCGTCATACCCCTGAGGTAAGTAACATAAGCAGATGCCTGCAATATGGTAACACCTACTGTAAGATACCGGGTGTACTGGGTAATTTTTTTACGTCCGCTATCTCCTTCTTTCTGCATCTTCTGAAAACGCGGTACCAGTACCGTCATCAATTGCATGAAGATCGAAGCAGAAATATAGGGCATGATACCTAATGCAAAAATAGAGGCATTATTAAACGCTCCTCCGGAGAAAGAATCAATAAGTCCAAGTATACCACTGTTATTGGCGCCGGTCTTTAACTGGGTGGCATCAATTCCGGGCAACACAATATGTGCACCCACCCTGTAAATAGCGATCATCATCAGGGTAAAAAGAATTTTATTTCTTAATTCCTCGATGCTCCAGATATTTATCAGCGTCTGTATGAATTTGAATTTCTTCACGGAAATAATAAATTTTTAATACACTTAAAATACTCTACCACGTTAATTCTTCGCAGTATAAATAAAAGACGCATGGTCAATGCGTCCGCGCAATTTAACGAAATTTACCTTACTATCTCCACGGAACCACCCGTTGCTTCGATGGCTGATTTTGCTTTTTCACTCACCGCATTCACTTTAAAAGTGAATTTATTTTTCAACTCGCCGTTACCTAATATTTTCACTTTATCATTCTGGCTTACCAGCCCGTTGATATAAAGATTTTCAACAGAGATCTCCTTGAAATTATATTTCTCTGCAAGTTGTTCAACCTGTCCCAGGTTAAGAACTTTGTATTCCACCCGGTGAATATTGTTGAACCCACGTTTGGGCAAACGACGCTGGATGGGCATCTGGCCACCTTCATGCGCCATCTTACTTTTATAACCTGCACGGCTCTGGCCACCTTTCGTACCCTTTGTAGAAGTACCACCATGCCCCGAACCATCGCCACGACCAATTCTTTTTACCTTGTGCGTTGCGCCTTTGGCCGGTTTTAATTCATGTAGTTTCATTTTTTTAATTTTTACTTACGGGGTTGTTTCCCCTCGCTTGATTAATTAAAAAGTCAAAAGTGAAAATTCAAAAACTGTATCTCGTTTTGACTTTTTATTTTTGAATTTTGATTTTATTTTACGTCTTCCACTTTCAACAAGTGTGTGATCTTACGGATCATCCCCAATATCTGCGGAGTGGCTTCTACTTCTTTTGTAGAATTTGTTTTATTAAGACCCAATGCCTGTACCGTCAATTTCTGACGTTCAGGTCTGTCAATAGGGCTTTTGATCAATGTTATTTTTAGCTTTTTCATAATTCAATTCTTTTTTCGCCGGCATTAGCCATTGAATACTTTCTTTAATCCCAATGAACGGGTTTTGGCAACATGGATGGGTTCGCGGAGTAAAGCCAATGCTTTAAAAGTCGCTTTTACCACGTTATGCGGATTGGCAGATCCCAATGATTTAGCCAGTACGTCAGTGATCCCTGCAGCTTCCAATACAGCACGCATAGAACCTCCGGCGATCACACCGGTACCATGAGCAGCCGGTTTGATCAATACTTTGGCAGCACCTTCTTTGGCCCACTGGTCATGCGGGATAGTACCTTTCATGACAGGAACTTTGATCAGGTTCTTCTTTGCATCTTCAATACCTTTGGTAATAGCTTCCTGCACTTCTTTGGCTTTTCCCAAACCATGACCCACAACTCCGTTCTCGTTCCCAACAACAACGAGTGCAGAGAAACTGAAGGCACGACCGCCTTTAGTTGTCTTTACCACACGGTTGATGGCAACCACTTTGTCTTTCAGTTCCAGGTCGCCCGGTTTTACCCTGTTTACGTTAAATTTTGACATTTATAATTGTAATTAAAAATTTAAATGTTGTTTGTTTAGAACTTAAGACCGCCTTCCCTTGCTCCGTCAGCTACTGATTTCACCCGGCCATGATAGAGGTATCCACTACGATCAAAGGTTACATCTTTGATCCCTAGCTCTACCGCTTTTTTAGCGATAGCTTCCCCTACCAATTTACTCTTCGCAACTTTATTGGCTTTCTGTGCCTGGATATCTTTATCCTTTGAAGAAGCTGCAGCCAATGTCTGTCCGTTCAGATCATCTATTAACTGCACATAGATCTCGGTATTACTCCTGAACACAGACAACCGTGGCTTTTGAGCCGTGCCTTCGCCGATCTTGCGGCGAATGCGATAACGGATGTTTTGCCTTCTTTTTGTTTTAACTTTTGGATTCATCTCTTTCTATTTTTATTTCCCTGATTCTGCCAGGGATCGATTTGAAAATTTTCTGATTTGAAAATTTGAAAATAACGGCTATCATCTCCAAATCAAGCCATCTTCAAATTTTCAAATTAATTACTTACCTGCCGCTTTACCAGCTTTCTTACGAACCACTTCACCAACATAGCGAATACCTTTTCCCTTGTAAGGCTCGGGCTTACGAAGGCCTCTTAATTTAGCAGCTACCTGCCCGATCAATTGTTTATCGATGCCTTCTAATGTAATAGTAGGGTTCTGACCTTTTTCCTGTGCTGTAACTACTTTTAATTCTTTGGGCACTTCAAAAATGATATTATGAGAATAGCCTAAAGAAAGATCGATCACATTACCCTGGTTAGCTGCTTTGAAACCCACCCCGATCAATTCCAGTTTTCTTTGATAACCATCCGTTACCCCTTTCACAAGATTGGATACTAATGAACGGTACAAACCATGCAATGCACGGTGACGTATCTGGTCAGTCGGGCGGGTAAACGTTATCTGTCCGTCCTTTACTTCCACAGTAATATCACGGTCGATCGCCTGCTTCAATTCTCCTTTGGGTCCTTT
>DATHDV010000125.1:0-10414 GCA_035318845.1 Chitinophagaceae bacterium | reverse complement strand
CATTAACCTGGGTGAACATGAAGTTTGAGTGGTTCTCTCTTTACGTGTTCTGGAATGCATTTGGGTGTATAGTCGGCCTGCTGATGATATACGAATTGGTCCGGGACTTTGTTTTCAAGAAAAAGCAAAAAGTAAAAACCTATACCAGTGACCTGTTCCGGAAGTTGAATGCAGGGTTTTTCATTTTTCTTATCATGATCATTTTTTCTATGAACCTGGGTGTAGGCCCGGTAAAAGGGTTTGCCCTCCTGATAGGGTTATATGGATTTTGGATACTCATCTATGGCGCTGCACTCGATTTCCGACCTTCCATTATCGGGGCCTTTGTCACCTGGGGATTCGGGTTTGGAGCTTTATTTGTGAAGGATCATCATTTTGATGAGACCATGATCTTTCATGGGCTCGCAGTTTTATCCGGTTATATTATTCCCGGGCATCTTGCCTACAGGTCATTTAAAAGATAAATAATAACAACCTTGTTTAAAGAACTGGACCCTATATTACATTCACAGCTCCGGCTGGCCATCATGTCGCTCCTGATCAGTGTGAAGGAAGCTGAATTTACTTTTATAAGAGAAAAAACAAATTCCACGGCGGGCAACCTGAGTGTGCAGATACAAAAATTAAAAGACGCAGGTTATATCGATGTAATAAAACAATTCAAAGACAACTATCCGCAAACAACCTGTAAGGTAACAAAGACCGGTATTAAGGCATTTGAAGAATATGTTACTAACCTGCAATCTTATCTCGGTAAAGGGTAAAAAGAAAAAGCCCCCCGATTCATCGGGGGACCTTATTCTCTGTTGGTAGCCTGAATGTATGAAAAATCTTACTGTGTGCTACCTGGCCCGTGCACAGTAACGAAGACCAGAACCCCTCAAATTATTTTTATCCTGTTAAGGATCTCTCTTATCCTGTTTTTTAAAAGTAGTAACTACCCATAACCTTTACCTTTAAGCAAGGTATGCCAGTACCACCATCATCAGTTGCCAATACTCTGGCCTTAATTTTAGAATTCTCAACATACTGGCCCCAACACCAATATACTTCATACTCATGTGGAGCAAGATGAATAACCTGGCTTCCATTCTCCCATGTTATGAGAATATCCATTTCCTGGTCCGTATAATTTTGTACACCCACGATATATCCTATACCGCAATAGCCGGTATACCCATGGTACTCCAGGCGGAGATAATCATTTTCACTGGCTGATGGGATAGTTTGGGCAAAACTAGTTGTAGAAAATACAATGGCGAGTACGGTGATTAATTTTTTCATGATTGATAATTTTAATAGGGTATAAATTTTGTAGTATAAATTAAATTATTGTTTAACAAATTTGTTTGTATAATGATTCGTTCCGTCGAAGAGGTCAACAACATAAACCCCGCTCTTATAGTTTGACTCAACAGGAAAGCTAAGAAGGGTAGTGCCTTTGCCGACGTTTGTTTTTTGCAGTAGCATCAGGCGACCCATCATATCTATTATCTTAACTTCCATTACTCCGCTATTGCTTGCCTGAACACTCAGCGTTAACCTGTCGTTTACCGGGTTATTAATAATGGTAAACTGTTTCTTTATATCTTCTTTGTTTTGCAGGAGCAGCAAATTTGAATAATAGGACTTACCGCCTTTATTAGATACCCTCAGGCGATAGATGATCTTTCCAGGGGCAGGTTCCGGATCAGTAAAAGAATAGGTTTCGCTTCCTGCTTTACTGCTGCCGAGTACAATGCCGGCATTGGTGAAATTGGTACCGTCAGTACTTCTTTGCACTTCAAAACGATCTGCCAGCTCGTTAGTTTCTACCCTCCAATTTAACCTGGTAATATTATTAACCCGGTTTCCTTCAAAAGAAATAACATAGTTTATTGACAGAACAATTGAATTGGGAATAAATAAAATCTGGTCAAGACAACCGTAACTGGTTTTAACAACTATTAATATGCTTGCATTATAAGGGAAGAAATTAGTATAAAAAGGCCCCTGTGAAATGTTGTTTTCGGTATTTTCTTCTACATAGGTATCGGTAGCATCTAATTGACCAATAACTGTCCCGTTATCAACATAGATCTGCATGGAGATCGGGAAAGCGGCAGTAGGGGCACCCACGATATCGTAATTAACAGTAGATCCTGTAGCTGGCGTTCCCCTGGAGATAGCATTGGAAACTGAAACAGTTCCGTAAGAACTACCAAGCGACCCATTGGTTAATTTAGGAGTATGAGTGATCTGGGAACTTGATTTTACCCATGAAGCACAGGCCCCGTCCGCTTCCCGGATATAGCCATTATCACTGCCTGCATTCGCGGCTGTGTTTTCAATCGGCAAACTTCCGTAACCTGAAAAATTAATAGTAAAATCCGGTGATGACCCCGACATATCTATAAATAACGGAGGCAGATTAATTATATCATTCAGCATCGTGGCGTTGGCGCCGGTACCACCAAGAAATGAATTGACGAGTACCCCATTCCTGTATAAAAACACCGAGTAAGATGCTCCGGAAGAGACCCTGCGGAATAAAAAGTCATTAAAATTGGCCGGCACTGTGCCCTGGTCATAATATAAATTTCCGTCTGATAAATTAGCTGTTCCCAGTCCCCATTTTCTGACATAACCATTGTTAGCAACGAAAGCTGCACTGTTCCAGCTAAAATCTGAAGCGGTTGAATTGGTGATTCCCTGGTAATTAAAAGGCAGAGCAGCAGATCCAACGAAATAACCTTTGGCCGTAACAGTTAAATTAGGAAGATCCATTACATAAAACCCCAATTGATTGGAAATATCAAAAAAACACATCAGGGTATAATTATCCAATGAAGCAGGAATAGCAGAAGCGCTGGGATTGTATAACTCAAAGAATTCTGACTTGCCATTACCCGGATCGGTATACAATTCATTTAATACTACCTGGGAATTTGCAGTTTGGCCAAAGTACAGGCACGAAGCCGTGAATAGGGTAAAAAATTTTTTCATTCTCTTAGGGTTGAATTAAAAAACGGATTGTTCTTTGGCTTTTCGGGGGATATTGCAGAAACCTGTAACCGTGATACTTTAGAAATTTGCTGCCGTACTGGTCAATGTGAAAGTGATCTTGAGGGAGAACCGGTACGGATTTCTATCGTGTTTTTTCGTGGGATACATAGGGTTTCTATAGGCAAACCTACTACGTAGCTTTTACTCTTGCAAGCTTTTTAAAAAGTATTTTTTATTTTTTTTTAATTGGTTCATTGTCAATTTAAATTTTTACAATAAAGTATAACTCACTCGTAGATCCACTATACACAAAGGATAAATTTTAATAAATACAGCTCTCTTTTTTATTGTATCAGCAACTTTTTCCGGGATGAATTATTGAGATCGGTCTAGTAGTTCTACGATAGTTCCTGCGAATTTTATAAATAAAAACACCATAGCAGGCTGCGTAGTTTAGCTGTAGTTGAAGGATCAACCATTGTCTTTCATTGTACCCTATTAAAAAGAAACCCCCGCAATTGGCGGGGGTCTCATTCTCTATTGGTGCTCTATATGTGTATGAAAAACGTAATTAAAGATCAGTAAGCTTTATCTATTTTTCCTGCTGCCAGGGAGCCCTGCGGATCGGGGGCTGGTTGCGTATCGGTTGAAGAACTAACCGGGGTTGTTCTTTTTTGGGGCTGGTCATTTTTTCCAGTATTTTTTTCAGGCGATCGTATCCCTCCCTCAGTACTTTATTTGTATTATTTGCCATAATCGTAAGATTTATTGAATCAGTTTTTAAATGTTGGGGTTGAGTTCAATGACAGAAGAATATTCAGCCTCCTGGTTCTTATTGATCATCTTGACGCGGTATAAAATCTTTTTGTTGCCGGCCTTTTCATAAAACTGGTAATTATCAGTCTCTGATCTGTCGGTGCCGAATACAAGCGCTGCCATGGTAAAAATTTTACCATCGGTGCTTTTCTCCACTTCAAACTTGTCGGCTGATTCATTTTCAGCAACCACCCAGTTCAGGATCACTTTATGATCGCTGATGCTCCCGGTGATATGGATGAGTTTTGCAGGGGCAATAAAAAGGGTGGATGAAAATGGTGGCGATGTGCTTGCAAAAGGGGTTCTGTCTGATCGTGTATCCGAAGGATGAAATATGATCCTCAGTGCAACAAGAACGGTGAAAGCGGTAAATTTTGTCATTTCTTAGGGGTTTGAATTAAATTTCAAGTTACCCATAGAAATACTGGACGTTTGTTTTCGGTTATGGTCTATACCGTTTGCAAATTACTACCTGGATGAAACCGTACATGGTGGTGAAAGGTGGAGAATCAGGTACGGATGTTTTTCGTAGTTTTACGAGGGTATATGTGGTTTTCCGAATACAAAACAAACCTAATAACCAGTCTTCATACTTGCAAGTCTTTTCGAAGAAATATTTTCTTAAAGATCTAAATTCTTTAATAGCCGGCGATCCTTGCAATACATTTGCTTAATAGTCAATAATGAGTGCAGTCATACAGGTAAAACACCTCAGCAAAGACTTTAAAGAAGTAAAAGCCGTAGATGATCTTTCTTTTACTGTTGAAGAAGGACAGGTCTATGGCTTCCTGGGTCAAAACGGTGCAGGTAAATCTACGACGATCCGTTTGCTGCTGACCCTGGTATATCCAAGCTCCGGTGAAATAGAGATATTTGGTAAGAACCTAAAGCAACATCGCAAAGAGATCCTTCGCCAGACCGGAGCCATCATTGAACGACCCGATCTCTATAAATATCTTACAGCGCTGGAGAACCTCCGCATTTTTGCTGCTATGAGCGGTGTAAAAATTTCCGGGAAAGAATTGATGGATCAGCTGGCCATGGTTGGTTTGGCGGAAAGAGCACACAGCAAAATAAAAACATATTCGCAGGGAATGAAGCAAAGGCTTGGTATTGCAACTGCATTGGTGCATGATCCGCAACTGATCATCCTGGATGAACCAACAAATGGTTTGGACCCGCAGGGCATTGCTGATGTTCGGAACCTTATTCTACATCTTAGCAAAGTGAGAAAAAAAACATTATTCATTTCATCACACCTGCTGAATGAAATGGAGTTGATCGCTGATTCGATGCTGATCATTGACAGGGGTAAAAAAGTGGCGGAAGGAAATAAAGAAGAACTGTTAAATCCTGCGAGCATGCAGGTTGAACTGATCACGGACAACAAGGAAGCTTCACTCCATCGCATCAAAGAAACAAAGTGGGGAAGTTTCCTGGTCAACAATGAAAATGAGAACATATTGCTGGATATCAATAAGAACCTGATACCTGAACTGAACAGGACATTGGTGGAAAAAAATATAAATGTGATATCATTAAGACCCAAACATTCCCTGGAAGATTATTTCTTGTCATTAACGGCTCATTAGATATGCGGCAACTTCTGCAAATAGAGATCTATAAAATTTTCAAAAGGCCAAGGACCTATATTGCTTTTGCCGTCATTGCATTTATCATTTTACTGATCCAGTTGGCATTGAAATTCGGAGGCGAGGAATATGCCGGGTTGATGATGAGCGGACTGAAAGAAACCTTTGATGTGCCTACCAACGAGATACTGAATGGCTACATGGTTTGTTTTATTATACTGAACTTATTGCTGGTGCATGTACCGATCCTGGTGGCGCTGATAGCGGGAGATATGATTTCAGGAGAAGCCAATATGGGAACACTGAGACTGCTGGTATCCAAACCGGTAAGCAGGACACAATTATTACTGGTGAAATTTACAGCGACATGTCTTTATACCATTCTTTTATTGGTATGGGTGGCGGCGCTTTCTTTATTGGTAAGTATATTATTGTTTGGCACGAACCAGTTATTTGTAGCCCGTGAGTTTGGCGTAAACATCATTTCAACATCAGATATATTCTGGCGATACCTTGCTGCCTTTGTTTTTGCATCGCTGGGATTGGTTACTGTGGCGGCGCTTGCTTTTATGCTGTCAGCATTTGCTGATAACTCAATCGGACCTATTGTCGCTACAGTCTGCATCATTATAGTGTTTACCATTCTAACACAGTTGCAAATACCGTTTTATGACGAGACCATAAGACCTTACCTGTTTACAACCCATATGCTTGGATGGAAGGGCTTTTTTTATGTAAAAGGAATGGATGGTGTGACGGTAGAAGGGTCCATTGAAAACTTTTCTGCCATTATAAAAAGCGGTTTAATATTGCTGGCTTATTCTGCCGCATTTCTCTTCACGGCCATTTGGTATTTCAGGAAAAAAAATATTTTAAGCTGATGAAAAAAAGAATAGCCATACCTTTTTTTCTAATATCATTACTGTTCTCTTTTTCAGCTGATGCACAAACAGTAGAAGAGGTCATCCAGAAAGTAAGAGCCAGGCTTGACAAGGTGAATGATTACGAAGCCAAAGGTAAAATGAAGACCAATGTGGTTTTTATAAAAGCGCCGGTCGCCACTGTGAAAGTGTATTATAAAAAACCCAGCAAACTAAAAATAATCAATGAGAGCGGTATCTCATTTATCCCGAAGGGATCGGTGAATATTAATATCAGCAATATTTTTGTCAATACAACAGGCTTTGATATGATCGATGCAGGTAAAGAAAGCGGGACCAATTTCCGTATCATTAAACTATTGCCGAAAGATGAAAATGCAGAGATCGTTTTGTCAACCCTTTATATTGATGAAACACTTTCCCTGATCCGAAGGTCGAAAACCACCACCAAAGAGAACGGCACCTATGAACTGGAGATGACTTATGGTAAGTATGCGGAGTATGGCCTGGCCGATAAAGTCATTTTTTCATTCAATACAAAAGAATACAAACTTCCCAAAGGTGTCACTTTTGATTACGATGACGGGACTAAAAAAGAAAAGACCACAGAGGATCCTGGTAAGGACAGGGAGAAAACTAAAAAGGGAAGGGTGGAACTAACCTATTCAAGTTATATTATTAATAAAGGAGTGCCTGATTCTGTATTTAAATAACCGGTTTCAGCTTTCATCGATCTTCTCATCTTCGGCATTGGCTAAAATAGCCGGTGTCATTTTCCTCAATGGGTTTTTCCGGTTCTCTTCATATTCAATACGGCGGTTGATGATGTCAATGCATTCAAAAACTGCAGCGATAAAAGACGAAGGGTCGGCTTTGTCTTTACCTGCAATGTCAAAAGCCACACCATGGTCCGGTGAGGTTCTTACTGCAGGCAGGCCGGCCGTATAGTTTATGCCATCACTCATGGCCAGCGCTTTAAAGGGGATCAGGCCCTGGTCGTGGTACATGGCTAATACCGCATCAAACCTTTCATAGCTGCGTCTTGCAAAAAAAGCATCGGCACTGTAAGGTCCTACCACCAGCATATTATTATTCTTTGCTTCTTTGATCGCAGGTTTGATAATAGTTTCTTCCTCGTTCCCGATCAAACCTTCATCACCGGCATGCGGGTTCAATCCTAAAACGGCGATCCGCGGTTTATCGATGCCAAAATCTTTTTGCAGGCTTTGATGAATGATGTTCAGCTTGCTGATGATCTTTTCTTTCGTTATGTTTTTTGTGATCTCAGACATGGGCACATGCTCCGTCACTAAGCCCACCCGGAAATTACCGGCACATAACATCATCACCACGTCATTAACGCCAAAAATATTTTTGAGATAAGGAGTGTGACCGGTAAAACTAAATTCAGGAGACTGGATATTTTTTTTGTGAACGGGAGCGGTCACTAACCCGTCAATTTGTTTTTGCTTTAAAGCCGCCACGGCAGACTGAAGAGACAAGACAGCATATTTTCCTCCTTCATCGCTCAGCTGACCCGGGTTGATCGCCACTTCTTCTTCCCAGCAATTAAAAAGATTCACCTGTTTGGCATTGATGCGGTTAAGTTCTTTGGTGCTTTGATAATTAAAATTGATCTCCGGCACAGATTTGCGGTAAAAATTAATGGCTTTGTTGGAAGCGAAGATCACGGGGGTGCATTGCTCAAGGATACGGTTATCAGAAAAAGTTTTAATGATAAGTTCGATACCAATACCATTCAGATCGCCACAGGAGATACCAATGATGGGTTTTGTCTGGCTCATGATTTTTTTAATTGCCGGTAAAAATAACGATTTCTTTCCGGGGAATTAAGTAGTGTCCGGTTTTGATTTCACGCAGAGCCCGCAAGGAGGCAACGGAACGCAATCCCGATAGCTATCGGGACGCCGCTGCTTCGCAGCGAACGCTGCGAGAAATATTGAAAACCGGACATTACCGGAGATTACAGCTTTTGAAAATACAGAGAAAAGGCTCTAACTTTACAGCTACTAATTCTTGGTCCCATGAAAAAAACCATCCTTACTGCCTTACTGCTATTTCCGTTTATCTGCTGTTTTGCCCAGAAAGAAGAACCTGACTCTTCAAGAACAATGGATGAAGTAACTGTAAGAGCTTTTGAACAAAACCGCCAGTTAAGGTCAACCATCACAACTGTAAAGATCATTGAACTCAACAATGGCGATCGTTATAATAAAACATCCCTGGTAAACGGTTTTAATTCTGTAGCCGGTGTTAGAATGGAAGAACGGTCACCCGGCAGTTACCGGATCAATATCCGGGGCAGTTCATTGCGTTCTCCATTTGGTGTTCGGAATGTAAAAGCGTATTGGAACGATATTCCCATCACAGATCCCGGGGGTAATACCTACTTCAACCAATTGGCCTGGAATAATTTTTCATATATAGAAATTTTTAAAGGACCCGCCGGCAGCATGTATGGTGCCGGCACCGGTGGACTTATCCTGGTAAATAATTTTGACCGCTGGCAACCCGGGGCAAGCCTGGAATACATCACCGGTAGTTACGATCTTCAGAATATTTTTACATCGGCAAGATTTGGCAGCAAGGGAAATCGTAATCAATTTACGTATGCGCACAATCAAACCGATGGCTATCGCATACAGACAAAAATGAGAAGGGATAATTTCTCCTGGCAATCACAATTAAAATTTTCTGACAAACAACAACTGACCGCTTCCCTTTTGTTCACCGATATGTATTATCAGACACCCGGTGCATTAACCTTAGCAGAATTTACGGCAAATCCCAAAGCTGCAAGACCGGCCGGTGGCGGATTCCCTTCTGCTGTAAACGCACATGCTGCTATTTACCAGAAAACGATCACGGCGGGGTTTACCAATGTTTACAATATCAACCCTGCTTTTAAAAATTCTACGACCTTGTACGGAGCATTTGCACAAATAAAAAATCCTGCGATACGTAATTATGAACGAAGGAATGAACCCAGTTTCGGCGGAAGAACTTTGTTTACATATAACAAGAGATCCGGGATCGGATACAGCGGGCAAAAAGAAAATAGCTTCCAGTTGATCGCCGGCAGCGAATTTCAACAAGGATATTTTAATACACAGGTATCTAAAAATAAGAATGGCAACCCGGACACTTTGCAAACCAATGACGATATTAATTTTACTGTTTACAATTTTTTTGCGCAGGGGGATATTAATATCAAAGGGAAATGGTTTATCAACGCCGGCCTCAGCCTGAATAAAACAAAAGTTGCTTTTACCAGGCTGAGCAAATACCCTGTAGTAAAACAAAGCCGCAGTTACCAGAATGAACTGGCTCCAAGGATTTCATTAAAGAAGGTCATTACTGACAATTTTTCTTTGAAAGCAACCGTATCCCGTGGTTTCTCTCCTCCCAGTGTTGCTGAACTGCTTCCATCTACAGGAACCATCAGCACAAATCTTGAAGCTGAATATGGATGGAACTATGAGGCGACAGCAAGCTATGAACTGTTTAAAAGAAAGTTGAGACTGGAAGCAACAGGGTTCTATTTTAAATTGAATAATGCATTGGTACAACGACGTGATATTTCCGGGGCAGATTTTTTTGTAAATGCAGGTGATGTAAAACAAAAAGGGCTGGAGATATCGGCAGATTATTTTGGCGGCGCCGGGAAAGGGTTTATTGATAATTACACTATTAATGCAGCGTATACATATAATCATTTTCGCTATGGAAGTTTTGTAAAAGGCACCGATGATTTCTCCAATAAAACAGTTCCTTCCGTTCCTTCCAATATATTCTCTGTATTGGCGGACCTGCAATTCAAGATCGGTATTTACTCTGATATAACTTATTACGGGGCTTCAAAGATCTTTTTGAACGACGCTAATTCGGCTTTTGCCAAAGCTTATCATTTGCTGGGCTGGCGTTTGGGCTGGAAGAAAACCTTGCAAAAGAAATATAAAATGAATTTTTATGCCGGTGCCGATAACCTGCTGGACGAATCATATAGTTTAGGGAATGACATCAATGCAGCAGCCAACCGTTTTTATAACGCTGCGCCCGGGCGTAATTACTATATTGGGTTATCCTTCCAATGGATCAAGCTTCAGAAATAATAAAAAT
>DATHDV010000124.1:0-10242 GCA_035318845.1 Chitinophagaceae bacterium | reverse complement strand
TGGGACTGGTGGATATAGGCAAAGTGAGTTCGGTCAATGCCAAGTTATTTTCCTCTTTCTATGCCTTGTTCAGTGGTGTGGTCTTTATCACCAATATCGGTATCATCCTGGCGCCGGCATTGCACAGGTTTTTTCACCGGTTACATGTTGAAGAAAAATGAAGCATCCCGCACCGGTTGTGTATTATTTTGGTTTTCTTTTAAAAACCACCTGTTCATCCAATTTAGCCACCACATTGTTGAAGAATTCCCGTAATGAATTATACTCTGCCGGGTAAAAGAAAGGTTGGTTTATTTCTAATTTATAATTCAAATAAACATTTTTCTCAGTCTTCGATATTTTATACTGGAATACGGCATCGTCATCTGTATTCATTTTAACAGTAACTGGTTTGGGCAGCTCATCCACCATATACCCTTCCGGTATCTCCATACTCAGCGAATAAAGCTCGTTGAGCTTATAAGGCATTTCAACAGGATACTGGCGATCGGCGGATTTAAATGGGTTTTGTGTAAAATGTTCTCCCAGGACAGGATTCACATATAAGATATCTCCTTCCTGTTCATTTTCCTGTTTTATGGCATAATAAACAGTTACTGGTTGATCCGTATTTAATAGTGAGTCTACCCGGAGACTGTCTATTTTCAATTCACTGCCGTATTCCGTATTCAATTCTTTGATAAGACCTGCATTTCCATCAGCGCTTATTTTTTGTCTTATTTTATCTGAAGCATAATATCCATATAGTTTACTAACATGCCCCGTCCATTTCCCATTCGGTTCATTATAAATGAAAATAGATGTTTGCCGGTTCTCGGTAAGCTGATCAGGTTTCAGGTTAAGTATTGTTGCATCTTCATTGACCACTCTTGCCTGGCCGTTATAACAATTGTAATGCAGTCTTCCAAATCCTATTCTTGGCCTGCTGGCATCCAGCAACATTTCTTTCCCATCCACTTTTGCCTGGCAGATAACATAGTTGAACCGGCGAACAACAGGATATCTTTCGTATACAAATCCATGATCTCTTGTACTCAATATCACAGGGTCGGCCGCTATCCTTGCATACCGGAGCATGGCAGTCAGCAAGAGGTTTATCTCTGCTACACCGCCTTTTTTAGTTTCTGCTGTTTTTTTCAGGGACTCTTCTATCCACAACTGGCTGTAATCTGTGCAGGTAAAATTGTCTCTAACGTAATTATAGATTCTTTTAGCGATTTCTGTTTGTGTGGCTCCCTGCACAAGTGGTTTCATCATAACAGGCAACCAGTCTGCGGCGTTTTCCAGTTGAATCCCAAAATCTTCCTGTTTAAGCAATCGCTTCGTCATATCAGGCCAGGTGGTCAAAATTTTTTCTTCTGTCAAGGGTGCCAGGTAACCTGCAAGCTGAAACTCAAGCTTTGCAACATAATTACCCGGTGAACTTGTAAAGGGTTCTTCTTTAAAAGCCGGGATATCTTTCATGGCCCAACGAAAGTCAGAGATACCACAGCTAATTTGTATTCTTTCTTCTTTTGTTTCATACCCCACCTCCCTTTTATTAACCACCATATAACTACCATCCTTGTCTTTTCGGTCGTTCAGGTAGTAAGAAAGGTTTCCTTGTGGTATCAATGTATAATGCAGGAACTGGGGAATGGAGACGGTATACTGACTCCATAAGCTTGGTATATCTCCCTGGAAAGTCCAGGACTGTATATTGAACAAAAAATCGGATGTGAGCCTGTATTCATACTCAATGATAGAACCTTCTTTCACATTCGGCAATGTGAATTTCTGGATCACTTTGTTCTTATTGATCTTTTCTTTGAAGAGAGAGGTCTTCGTGTTAAGTTTTGTTTCCACTACTTTACCGTTCTCCAGATTATAGGTCGATGCTTTCAGATCACTTAACTCTTCTTCCAGTTCACCTTCCCTGTATATAGGAATTTCAACGGTGGCTTTGTCATACCCGCTGTTCTTCAGGATATGAATCCTCATGAGGTATTTATATTCCAATGAGAACCATCCATTCTTGCTCCCTTTGACCTGGGTGGAACCAATGTCTGCAAGCACAACAGCATTAGCTCCGGTATCTATTGCGTAAACTTTATTTTTAAAATCAGCTTCGGTGATCTTTCCAAACTTTATAGCAGGAACACTCTGTGATAAAGCAACAGATGCAGTTAATAAAAGTGTAGCAAAAAATAAATATCTCATACACATTTTTTTACCTGGAAAATAAATTCACCTGCTCCCGGTCAGAATGCTTTCGGCGTCGCCTGTGCTTCCTTCTTTACCAGTACCACTTTATTCCGGTCGGCTTTGTAGATCGTTTCATAAAATTTTACCAGCTCAGCATAATCCCTGGCAGGAAAACGGCCGCTGAAATGTTCTATACTGCGGGAATAGATAAGCTGGTTACCCGATAATCTTACCGAACAATTATATTTTCCGAATTTACTGCTGACTGAAACATCCTGCGGCATTGATTCCGTGGTATAACCTGCCGGTATATTTATTTCCACCGTGTCAACATCTTTAAATTCAAACCCCAGTTCAATATCATATTTCCTTTCCTCATCGGCTGAAAGTTTACGATGTGTCCTTGTCATAACATTCGGGATAATAAAAAGACGTTTACCGGTGATGTTGGCGTAATTGCTTACTGCAATATCCAACGTTTCCACAACAGAGGGCAATGATGACCTGGTTTCTTTATAATCAAAGCTGTTGATCTCATACGTGGCAAAGTCGAGCTCTTCATGTAAAAATTCTTTTACTTTATCTTTTGAAAGGCTGTGGATAAGGTCGTGGTACAGGTCCTGTTGCAGGCCGCCATAGCGTGTGATCGCTTTTACCTGCAGTGTCGCTTCTTCATCCAATGTTGCTACGATATGCCGGGTTTGCAGGTTTTCTTTCATTCCATATTTTGGTGTCCGCACGAGGGTGCCGCCATCCTCGTTTATTAATAATGCATACCGGTCGGCGGTAAGTTCACCAAGATAACCGGCGGGGATCGTCTGGCTGGTACATTCCAGCCATACCGTATCTTTTTGCAGCGGCACGCAAAGTATAACATGGTTGAATTGCTGCGAAGGAAAATCAGGCATGACCTTATTGGCATTTCTCCCGGCCTTAATAAGTGTGTAGAAAGATGTGATGCCCGCTTCTTTCAAAAGACTGTACATATAATTGGCCAGCGCCTTGCAATCTCCATATGCTTTGGTAGCCACATATTTTGCATCGAAAGGTTGCCAGCCACCGATACCCAGTTGTATGCTGATATACCTGGTGTTCTTTTGCAGGTATTCGTAAAGCTTTCCAATTTTCTCTTTCGGGTCGGTGATATTATCGGCGATCTGGTGAACCGCCTGCTTTATATTATCCGGCAACTGATCTCTTCCCTGCTTCAATGAATAAACAAATTTTCCAAACTCCTGCCAGGTATTCATACTTCCCTTATAATCCTGGATCTCAAATTGTGCGGGAGCGAAGAGCACCACCGTATTCAATTCATACCACCGGGGTGAAAAATATTCATCTTCAATAGCAGGCAGACCGGCGGTTTGCCAGGTCATTACTTTTTTTTCTTTCTCAGTGGTTTGTTGCGGTTCGCCTGAATAATTGAAAGATTTGTACCGGACCGTATAATAAGAAGGACTAATAATGCTGATGCTGCTTTGTTCCACCGAAAAATTCTCATCTTCTCTTGGCAGCCAGACCGGGAAAAACAAAGTGCCGTTATATTTTATCTCCACTTCGTATTGCACGGTGTAAGGATATACTTTATAAAAAAAATGATGAAACTTACGGCGGCTGTCATCGATCAGATTACTTTCATCCATACCTGTGAGGTCAATGATCTGTTTGTTCTTTAATTTTTTTAATTCCTTCCCATTGGCGTCATAGAGGGTGCCTTCTATATTCCGGATCTCGTGCAGCTTGTCATAATACTCCAGGAACCCGGCCTGCCTGTCTCCATTCTCATCCATAATAGTGAGTGCATATTGTTTGCGGAGGATGGCTTCCCCGGTATTGATCACTTCAAAGCTGATCTTCTCCATCCTTTTTATTACATGTGCATGCGGAAGCAATGCTGCCGGGATCCTGGAAACGGCATAATCACCTTCCCCTGCAAAGGATAGCAGGGAAGACAGTATAAGAAGTAAAGCAACCAGTATCCGTTTAGTCATCTGTTATTTTTTCTTCTTAAAAACAATCTGTTCGGCTTGCTTGCTTACGATCAGGTTAAAAAATTCCCGGAGTGTCTCATATTCTTCCGGCATAAAAAAAGCCCGTTTGAAGCGGATGCGGCTGCGCAGGGAAATATTATCGCCGGATTGGGAAATACGGTATTCAAACATACCATCTTCCCGTTCATTCATTTTTACAATGACTGATTTCGGCAATTCATCCACTACATATCCCACCGGCACTTCCAGCTGGAGATTCACTGTCTCATCCATGGCATATGGCATTTCAACCGGGTAAAACCTTTCGGCCGATTTAAAAGGGTTCTCTTTAAATCCTTCGCCAAACAGGGGGGTGAAGTACATGATATCTTCTTTCTCATCTTTTATGTCAAAATCATAGTGAATGCCCAGTTCATTTTCATATTTATCCAACGAATCAATTTGGAAATTGCTGATCACTATGTCGGCGCCAAAATCCTTTTTGATATCTTTCTGCAACTGCTCCCGCCCTTTTTCCTTCACCCGGTCCCGTAATTCGTTTGATTCATAATAACCCGGGGTCTGCTGCACACTCCCGATGAGGTTTCCTTTTTCATCATTGATAATAAATATGCTGGTGATCTTTGTTTCCGCCAGCTCATCGCTGTTCAGTTGTACAACTTCGGCTATTTTATTGACTACCCTTGCATGGCCATTATAACAACGCAGGGGTAATTGACCGAAACCGATATGTGGTTCACTGGCATCGAGGTAAAATTTTTTATCATCAACAGCAACCCGGCAGATCACATAATTAAATTTGCTTAAGAGGGGATACATCGGAAGTGTGTAACCATTCGACCGGGTGCTTAGTATCACCGGGTCGGCTTCAATATCTGCATACTTCATCATGGCTGTAAGCAACAGGTTGATCTCTGCCACAGTACCATTATGTGTTTTAACCAATCCTTTCAGCGTTTGATCCATAAAAAACCTGTCATGACTGGTACAAGTAAAATTATCCCGTACATACGCAAAGATCTTTTTGGCTTTATCGGCTTTAGTCACCGAGCCGCTGACAACCGGGCCAATAATATCTTTCAGCCAGCCATTGTCTTTGGTAACCTGCTGACCGAAAAATTCTGAATTCATGAGGTCCTCCGTTAATTTGGGCCATGATCCCATTATATTCCGGTACCTGAGCGGGTCACGGTATTCAGACAATTGAAATTCAATTTTGGTAATATGATTATCAATCGTGGATGTGTAGCTCTCTTCTTTGAGCGGCGGTACATTTTTTATCACCCAGCGGTAATCATCCACAAAAGCGGTAAATGTAAATCTTTCCGTGGCCCCGGAGCTCCTGCTGTCAGCTATATTGAAAGCTTCACTGTGCGATTCTTTATTCTTAATGTCATAGGTCTTATATCCCTGTGTCAAAAAAACATAACCCAGGAAAACAGGTATTGAAAGATTATACTCACTCCAAAGGCGGGGATAAGCACCCTGGAACTCCCAGGGCTGCAGGTTGCTCAAAAAATCAGAAGTGATCGTATATTCATATTCAATGATAGAACCTTCTTTTACATTAGGGAATGTGAATTTTTTGGTGACCCGGTTCTTACTGATCTTATCCTTAAACACATTATTCTTTATATCCAATTTCGTTTCCACCACTTTACCATTTTCCAGGTTATAAGTAACAGCCTTCAATTTATCCAATTGCTCCTCATCATCCCCGTCAGAATAAAGGGAAATGGAAACATTGGCAATATCATACCCGTTCTTGTTTAGGATATGAACCCGTTTGAAATGCCTGTACACGAGGGAGAACCAGGCTTTATTATTGCCCTCAATATTGCTGGAACCAATATCGGCGATCACCACGGCATTGGCATTGCTGTCAACGGGATAAACTTTGCTGGCAAAATCTTTCTCGGTTACATTACCGAATTTTATCTTGCTTTTCTCCTGTGCGGTAACTTGTAAAGCCAACGAAAGAGGGAAAAGGGTATAACATAGCAGTTTTTTATTCATGGGTGGCAATTGTGTGGTAAAACCCTGAAATAATATATTCAATATATGTAAAAAAAAGCAAACTTGCCGTGACTCATGACAATAAATGCTTATTTACTGAAAAAGACAATATTTACCTGTGAATTCGTTGCAGCAACATACACACTTTATTAAAGAAACAGCGACCAGGCTGGGATTTGACTATTGCGGTATTGCCAAAGCTGTGCGACTGGATGATGATGCCCGCCGGCTGGAGCAATGGTTGAATAAAGGCATGCAGGGGACAATGCAATACATGGAAAATCATTTTGACCTGCGCATCGATCCGGGAAAATTAGTGCCGGGTGCCAGATCAGTAATTACCTTATTAAAGAATTATTATCCTTCCGAAAAGCAAGAGCATGGCTCCCCAAAAATTTCCAAGTATGCTTTTGGAAAAGATTACCATGATGTGATCAGGAAAAACCTGAACGCATTAATTGAATTAATGAAAGCTGAAATAGGTGAGATGAATGGCCGCGGGTTTGTGGATTCGGCGCCCGTACTCGAAAGGACATGGGCCGAACGAAGCGGCCTCGGATGGGTTGGTAAAAATGGGAACCTGATCAACAAACAAAGCGGTTCTTTTTTTTTCATTGCCACATTAATAACCGACCTGGAACTGGAATATGATGATGCATTTGTAAAAGATTATTGCGGCACCTGCACAAAATGTATCGATGCCTGTCCTACCGATGCGATCCTGCCTGGTAAAGTGGTGGATGGAAGCAAATGCATTTCTTATTTCACCATTGAATTAAAAGACATGATGATACCCGGTGAAATGAAAGGGAAATTTGATAACTGGATGTTTGGTTGCGACGTTTGCCAGGATATTTGTCCCTGGAACAGGTTCAGTAAGCCGAATCAGGAAGAAGGGTTTGCGCCGATCCCTGAGATCTTAAATTTAAGTAATAAAGAATGGGAAGAAATGACGGAAGAGAATTTTAAAAAAATATTCAGTGACTCTTCTCTAAGCCGGGCAAAGTACAAAGGCATCCAACGAAACCTGAAATTTTTAAAGCATTAATATTTCATAACAAATTCAGTTTTTTTTTAGAACCCCCATCCCAAACGAAACGAAACCCGGTTCAGCCTGTAATCAAATCTTTCAATATTCTCGGGACATGGGGGTGTCAAACAGTAATAAACAGAAGTCGTTTTTTCTCCCAACCGTTTAAAACTATAACCCAACTGCATCAATATTGCATTGTCAGCTTTTCCAACACCAAATTTGTAACCTACGCCTCCTGCACAATAAAGACCCGAGTATTGTTTATGATCATACGGCGGAAAATCATAATAAATATTTCCCCGCCATGGAAAATTAATACCTGCATCCGCCGAAAGCAGCAGGCTTCTTTTTCCTTTTTGTAAAAAACTCCTGTTGACGGATGCAAAAACCGGGATACTGCGAAGATAATACCAGTCTATTCCGGCGCCGATACCACCAAACCAGCTTTTCCATTTCAGACCATTTATTGTTTGCAATTGAAGATGTACATCAGTTTTGCCCGCAACGAAGCCAACATAGTTTTGAGAAGAGAAGCCAGGTTTTTTCTGTGCATGTAAACAAATAACTATGCCCAAAAAAAGGAATATTGTTATGACTGTTTTTTTCATGGCTTAATTTTATCTGTTGACTGTTAGTTTGCTTCTTTGCACAAGATTTACCGGGTCCGAATAATCATATTGATATAACCCGTCTTTTGCCACTACCAACAGGTTATTGTTCCAGGCAATTGCATCAAAAGTTTCGATGCCTGTTACTCTTTTTTTCAATAAGATATTTAATGGGTCTGCTGCATCATAAACTTTCAACCCGTCTTTGCCATCGCAGATAAATAAAACGTTATTGTCTTTGGCCAGGCCATGCGGGTTGGTCATAAGATATGTTTTGGCAAGAGTTGGTGCATTGATATTAGTTATATTCACTACATCCAGTTGATTGGTGCTTCCTGTACAAGCTGTACCATTTCTAAGTGTTACATATGCATAATTACCATCAGCTATTACAGGGTCGCATCTCCTGGCATGTGCAAACTGTCCCTGTGCAACAGGTGTTGCCGGGTTACTGATGTCATAAATAAACATACCGGTCATAGAACCGATGAATAGCTTATTGCTAAACGGATAGATAGTTTCAATATTCGATGTCACCTGCTGTGTGGCTGTTCGTACAGGATCATTAGTAATGCTGATGTTAAAAGATGTAAGTGCACTCTTATTAACCGTATACAAATAGTTATTGACGATCGAAAAACGGGCCATTGAGCCGGCTATTCCCACCGGTCCGCCAGAGGGGCCTGCATTACCAGCACCTCGTGGGCCACCACCAAAGTCAGCAAGTTGAGCAGGGCTGCAACTGTTGCAGACTGTATTAATATCGACGGTAGTATCTTTTTTTATCCAGTCAACAATGATCCTGTTACTATCAGCTCTAAACCCATTGGTATAATTTCTTTCGGGAAAAACATGCGGCACATATTTTACAAAGCTGGCCTGCAGCGGATCGCTGATGTCCACTACCACGAGGTCTGTATAGAGGTCGGCATAGAGCGTATTTCCTTTTACAGCTATATCCAGGTTGCCGGGAATATTAATGAATGCTTTCACTACCGGGTTGGCGGGATTGGAGTTATCAATGATATGAACACCCTTGTCAATTTCATTCAGGAAAATATAATTGCCATATAAAAATATTTTACCCGGCTGCTGAATGACGGCAGGTGCATTGCTTTTGATATTGGCATACACTTCGTTTTTTTCTTTATACACCGGGATAAAGATGCTGTAGGTCTTTGTCAGTTTATCTTTCATACAGCCCTGGAAGAAGAACATTGAAAAACAAATAAATAGCAGCGCTGCAAATACAGGAAGATTTCTTTTCATAATAGTTATTTTGAAATGCTGACAACGGTCACAACAACTCCGTTGCATCCCATCAATTTTTTTTCAATTGCATCATAAGTTGCACGCCAAATGAGAGCAGGTGATTCCTGTCGTACTGGTACTCTTTTTGCAAACCGGCAAAATTGTAATTAAAGAACAATCCGGCTGAAAAAGGATGTTTGGATGTTGTACCAAATTTGCTGTATAAACCAGACCGGAATGCCAGTTGTACTTTATTCAGCGAAGCCTTATCCCTGTAAAAGATATTACGGGAGGAATTATAGATAAGTGCATTACTTCCCAGTAAGAATGAGGGTGAGAAACCGTTTTGCCATATCAACGGAAATCTCTTTCCTTTATTCACCTGCCAGTGAAACATGACCGGCACCTGTAAATAATAATACCGGTTAGTATATAAATATGAATTGCCGGAACGGTAGAAACCACTGGCATCAGCAGATATAGCACTATCGGCAAAAGAGCCGGTTGGCTGCGGGGTGGCAAAAGAGGAAAAAGATAATCCAAACGAAACATTCGTTTTCTTTTTTGAATTGCTTTGGATATATGCACCTGTTTCCCAAAATAAACCGGGATTGTAGCTTCTGTCCCTGCTATATGTTGCTAATTGTGCCGGGCCTCCACTAAGGGCGGGACTATAACCCCCTCTACCAACTCCAGCGGCCCTGTTGGATAAACCGGTAATGAGTGTAATGCCAAAGTTCCATTTGCTTTTATTCGTCTTTGCTAAAGGAGCAGGCTTATCGGAAACAGCACTTGAGTCAGTTGTCAAAACAACGGGTTTAACCTGGTCCACCCGTATAGTATCATTTACAGGTTTTGTTTCATTTACCTGCACATCTGATCTCCCCGTGGTATCTGTTATAACCTGTACGGGATCATCTTCCTGCTTCATGACTTCCTTCACCGGCTTTTGTTCTGTTATTATCGTATTCGCCGGAATTCTATTTTCTTTTTTTGTAATTAGTGACGGCTGGTCTTCAGCTTTGTCAATTAAACTGACCTTCTTTTTTGCTCCATTACCATTTTCAAAAGAAATAAACGGCCGGTCATTTTTTACCGGGCGGATTTTGTTGTTTTCAATGTTCTTCTGTTTTATATCCTTGTTTGCTCCTGGAGCATA
>DATHDV010000123.1:0-8563 GCA_035318845.1 Chitinophagaceae bacterium | reverse complement strand
ATAACCCAATGCCTTCCTGGAAGAGTTTTTTAAGTTGCTCACTGCTGCTCTGCTGTATAGGGTCCGGCGTCACTTTACTAAAAGTATTTACATTGGCGCCATAAAAAGTATCAATGATGATCCGGCGGTAATTATCCATCGCTGACTGCAGGATAGCGCCAAGGCTTGCATCGCTGGAACCCACCACATGCACTACATTTTTTCCCCATGCTTTATCACTGATCAGCGGGGATTGAAATGCCTGCTGTTGTTCATACTGTATCACTTTCGCGAGGTAGACGGCCACGTCATTAGCATCAATCGCTGAGATACGGCCTATGGGCACTTTGGGGATCTCATCAAGACCCGGTTCAGCTGCCAATAAAAGATCTGAAGCAGGAAAGCCAAATGTCGGAATGAAGGAAAGCTTTTCAATATCAGGATTACTTTCATTCGGGCGGTATTGAGTATAGGTTACTCCTTTCCCGATAAGTAATACATTTTTTACAGGCGAACTGTACGTATTCCTGGCCCAACGAATAAAATTCCGGATAGACAGCGGATGCATTTTAATACCCAGGCCAAACTGGTCGATCAATTCATCGATCATATAAACCTTTGCTATATGGTTTCCGCCAGCCGCTGAACTGCGATAAACCCTGTAATCTTCTACCGGGTTGGAGCCAGCTGCACCAGCTGTTAATGCAGGATGAGAAATAATAAGAAAGTTACCCTGGTTGGCTGCAAGACCGTAGTTAACAAAATTTCTTTGTTTCAATGAAGTAACGGCTTTGACGATGGATGGATCCTGGCTAAACAGTATCAGTTTACGGGTAGTTGCCGAAGGCGCTAAAAGCACTTTTGCCCTTGTGGGATCTGTAATATCACATACATATCTTTTTCCGTTCGTAAGGTCGTATACAAGAGGACTTACTGTTCCGTAATTGAAACCAGTTATTTCAAGATAATTGCCCGCAACGTTGGCAGGTAACTCAAAAGAAATATTATTGGTTGGATCGCCAACGGGAAAGTTAAAAGTCCGGGCATAGGTTAATTCCGTTTTTGCGATGACCATCCTGTCAATAAGGGTGTCTATGCAATTATTTTTTATATCTATAACGGCCGATCCGCTGCTGATATCTGCAACGGTTACCGGTAAGACTGCTTTTTTATAATCAAAGAAATCCATCGTTTGGTCGGGTAACAGTCTGCCATTGATCTTAACCTGGAACTGTCTTGGATTAAGCGCATTTCCGCAGGCATTTATTTTTAGTACCGGCTCGGGTGCCCCCACTCCTGTATAGGTACTCAGGTAAGGAAGTCCTTCCGTTTTTATTAACCCGGCTCCAAGATCGAAAGATGTCCAGCCTTCACCCTGATCATACGCAGATGAGTAAACATATTCTCCTACCACGGCGGCATATCCCGAATTGAACTTGTCTTTATAATACTTTCCAATCGTAGAAATAAAATAGGGTTCTGCCGGGATGGCTGAAGGAAGATTGTTTGCAGCCGGCGCAAGGCGAAGGTTACTACCGGTATTAATAGTAAGAAAAAAGGATGCCGTATCAGTTTCGAGACTCCATTTATCATTTAACTGGTAATCAAGATTGCGATACATGATGTTATCTGGCTTTCCGTCATTGATCTCACCCCAAAACTCAATATAATCGCTGCCACCCATTGGCCCGGTTTGCACTGTAGTGTAAATGGGTACCTCCTGCCCGTTTCTCCATAACTGAAATTGTTCTGCGGGAGTGCTGCCAATTCCTAAAGTAGCAAGCGTCGGTTGGCTGATCCTGTACAGACCGGTAGCACCCACTTTGAATTTGTAATAAGTGTGGCTATAATTTATCCACTCGTTATTGAATGCCTGGGAGTTTGCTGCGAGGCTAAAAAAGATCAATAACGGAAGTAAAAATTTTTTCATTGATGTATGGTTTTACAACTCAAATTAGTTAATTAGTTTTCTTCTTTTTTCTTTGCCAGGTTCAGTTTCAAAGAAAACACATGGGTGAATAAAGGATTCGATTGGTTAGCAAGGTTGGTAAAGGCGTAATCAATGGTTACGTTCGAAATGCGAAAGCCGGCACCCGCACTGGGTTGATAGATCCATACTTTTTTCTGGTTCAGGGTATCGCCATCTGACAATGCTCTCTGAAAGTTATTAATTCCACCCCGTAGAAAAAAAACATTGTTGATGTTCAGTTCAAGTCCGAGTTTTGGATCAGCACTTACCGGGTCGGCGCTGATCAGCGTATTGCGCTGACCATCAAAAGTCACATCTACATTCGCTTCGGCCAACAGGCTTAATTTTTTGCCCAATTTAAAGTCACGGGCGATACCCAATACTAATCTTGGGGCCGTTAATTCAGTTGATTTAACCGGTATTTCATTATTGGTCAGGTACAAAACCTGTTTTTCTTTTTCTGTAAATGAAAAAGACCAGGCATTGAATGTGGTAGTAATATCACGGGCCGAAATTCCAAATTTCCAATGCTTGCTGAACATTTGGAGGCCTGCATCCAGACCAAAGCCCCAAGCTTTGGCAAACTTGCCCACACTCCGGTGGATCACTTTTGCATTTAATCCAAAGTTGATATTCTTTTTTTCACTCTCTTTCAGTTTTTGTGCAAAGGAGAAAATAAAAGCATAATCAGCTGAAGAAAATGCCTGGATATTATTATAGTTGATAGAACCATCAGGTTCTACAAGAAATAAAGTGTTCATGATATCATCCACTGCAAACCGGAGGCCGGTTATCCCGATCGTTCTTTTATTACCGGCTGTTGGAAAAACAACGCTGGCATAATCATATTTACCGATACCGGCAAAATATTCAGCATGCATCAGGTTTACCTGGGGATGATCTTTAATGCCAACTAATCCGGCAGGGTTCCAATAACCCGCTGTTCCATCGCTGACAGATGCAACCTGTGAACTTCCCATGGCAAGTCCCCTGGCTCCCGCGCCGATATTCAAAAATTCATTGGAATATTTCCGGAATTGTGCTGTAGCGGAAAAAAATAACATCACGGAGAAAAGTGTCAGGGATAGGCGGTTCGGTTTCATGTATTGAATTTTCTAATAAGCATTTGGATTAAGACATAGTTTCAAAGGTTCGGGCTGCTTGTAAAATTAGTCTTTAAGCCTGTAATATCATAGGTTTGAGGACAAAAAGACTATCGGCTGAAAACGAACTAATTAGAAAAATATTGCATCTAAGGCCACAAACTCTTTCTACCTTATTTTTGCTTTATACACCACCCCGGTTGTATCGGGGGGCGGGTTACTTGTAAATCATTGACTTAGATATGAATTTAATAGCTGAATTAAGATGGCGGGGTATGATACAGGACATCATGCCGGGCACGGAAGAGCAACTTTCAAAAGAAATGACCTCAGCCTATATCGGCTTTGACCCAACTGCCGATAGCCTTCATATCGGTAGCCTGGTCCCTATTCTTTTACTGGTTCGCTTACAAAAAGCCGGGCATAAACCTATTGCTTTGGTTGGCGGTGCCACGGGCATGGTGGGTGACCCAAGTGGTAAAAGTGAAGAAAGAAATTTTTTAAGCGAAGAAGAATTGAAAAAAAATGTTGCCGGGATAAAAGCCCAACTGGAAAAATTTCTGGATTTTAATCCTTCCCTTCCGAATGCTGCTGAAATGGTTAATAACTATGACTGGTTTAAACCAATTTCTTTTATAGATTTTTTAAGAGATGCAGGAAAACACATCACGGTCAATTACATGATGGCCAAAGACAGTGTAAAAAAAAGGATCGAAGGGGACGCAGGCATCAGCTATACTGAATTTGCATACCAGATGATGCAGGGCTATGATTTTTACTGGCTGTATAAAAACAAAAACTGTAAACTGCAAATGGGTGGCAGCGATCAGTGGGGAAATATTGTTACCGGAACAGAACTCATCAGGAAAAAAGCCGGGGGTGAGACCTTTGCTTTTACTTGCCCGCTGATCACAAAAGCAGACGGAACAAAATTTGGAAAAACAGAAGAAGGCAATATATGGCTGGATGCAAACCGGACATCGCCTTATAAATTCTACCAGTTTTGGCTGAATGCCAGTGATGCTGATGCGGAAAAGTGGATTAAGATCTTCACATTTCTGAATCAGGAAGAAATAAATTCAATTTTTACAGAACATAAAAAGGATGCAGGCAAAAGATTATTGCAAAAAAGACTGGCAGAAGAAGTAACAAAGTTTGTGCATGGTGAACCGGCATTGTCTGAGGCAGTCGGGACCACCGAAAAATTATTTGCCAATCAAAATGCCCCGGCTGAAAGCTTAAGTATTAAAGACCTTGAAGGGATGGAGGGTGTAGTTAAAATTGATTTCAAGAAAGAAAAAATTGCATCTGGTATAGATGTGGTTTCTTTTTTAGCAGAAACAACTATTTTTCCGAGTAAAGGAGAAGCAAGAAAAACGGTGCAAGGCGGCGGAGTGAGTATCAACAGAAAGAAAATTGACAATATTCAATTGACAATTGACAACAGCTTATTGCTACACGATAAATACATTCTTGTTCAGAAAGGAAAGAAAAATTATTACCTTATAGTTTGTTAATCCAGGCGCCATTGCATTTTATTGATGTTTTTCCCTAAGTAAAAAACTATTATCTGTTATCTATCAGTTATCATCTCATTTAAGCTCTTTTATTGCATTCCACATGATATCAGCGAGGAACTGGTTGCCTGTATCATTCATGTGGACCCCATCGTAGGTAAGGATACCCCTGTCTTTATTATCGGGATTGTTTTTTTCAAGGTAATCATGATATTTCTTACGCAGGTCTATCAATGGCAGATCACTTTTTTTTGCAATATTGCGGATAATGTTGCTATACCTGTTCAGGTCGCCATCCAGGGGGTTGCTGTAATCAGTCTTCTCTCCCACTACCGCTGGTGTACAAAGAATGACTTTGATATTCCTGTCTTTTATTTTTTTCAAAATGGCATAATAAAATTTTTCAAATTTATCAGCGTCTGTTCCGGTTCCCAATAATGTTTTATGCCACACATCATTTACTCCCACAAATATTACCACTACATCCGGATTTTTACTCAACACATCATCTTCCATCCTTAAATAAAGATCATACACTTTATTAGCACTGATACCAGATCCGATCAATTCATACTGATCATTTTTTTTCTGCAGTTTCAGCATACTGTCCATCCGCAAAATGTACCCGACATACTTATCTCTTTTTACAGCCAGTTCAGTAATAGAATCACCAAAGAAGATCACTTTTGTTTTCTTTTGCGGCACAAATGCGCAGGAAAGAATTAAAATGGCTGAAATAAATAAAAGCTTCTTCATGTTAACCTGTTATTGCATAAAAATACAAAAGCATCCGGTATCAGATGCTTATTTACTGTAATGAGGTTGCGTTGTTAACGAATTTTAAACTTCTTCTTCCTAACGACTCATTCCACATCCACCTGCTTCTTTATCACGGCCCCTTCTGAAGCTTCAGGTAAAAATTTTCTCTCATGAATAAGATACCCGTTCCCTTTTTCACAGAAATGCACTTTCAGGTTTTCAATACTCACCGGGTTACCATCGGGGATATCAGCAATATTGGAATGAAGAATATCGTGCCCGTCAATGATCACTACCAGCCCGCTGCCGATCGCTTCCATCTTATTTCCGTCGGTAATGAGCATCCCGGTGTCCTCTCCCAAACCAATACCGATACCGGATGGATTGGTAGCAACAGCCTGTACCAGCCTTCCAAATCTTCCCCTTTTTTCAAAATGTGAATCAATGATAACGGAACTGATAAAACCAAGGCCGGTGGTCATCTTTACTTCGCCTTTTAAATGGGCCCGTGTAGCATTCCCTTCATAGATCATGGTGCTTCCCATGGCCATGGCGCCTGCTGATGTTCCGGCAATTAAAAAATTTTCTTCCTGGTATCTTTTTTTCAGGATCGCTAAAAATTCCGTGCCGCCATCTGTCACACTGAGTTTTAATTGATTTCCGCCCGTAAACATGACGGCATTACATTGACGGATCCTTTCAAGATATTCTTCATTCATCGCATCCTGGCGGGTACGGATATGCATCACACCCACATTGGTGCAGCTCATTTTTCCAAATGCATTCAGGTAATTCTCTCCTACTTCATAAGGAATGGTAGAAGCAGTGGTAATGACTTCGATCCGGGATAAAGGCCCCCCGGCTTCTTCCACCACCCGGCGAAGAATGCCAAGCTCAACAAAATTGAGATTGATGGGTTGAATTTCTCCTTTTTCTAAAACGGCGCCCTTATGTTCAGCTCCGCCAATGGCGATCAGTTTTCCCTTAGGATGGCTCATTCAAGAGGGTTTGATTATGGACAAAAGTAACAGAAAAATAATTTAACCGCAACAAGAGGCGATAAGTGCATGAAAATTTCGCTGCTGCAGGATACATAATGCTGAATCCCTTGCCATCATTCATGTACCGGTTTATTTAGTTATATAAAAACATTGCCTGGAATTTTTTCCTTCAAAGTCAAAAGAGGTGCTGGCTTTTGTAATATCTTTTACCAATGAAGCCCTGACCGGTTTTATATCCAGGATGAATTTCCTGAAGTTGGTGCTGAAATAAAGAACTCCGCCTTGTTTTAATCCCGACAAACAATCATTTATCAATTCCACATGATCCCGCTGGATGTCCAGAAAATCATCCATTCGTTTACTGTTACTGAAAGTTGGCGGGTCCATAATGATAATATCAAAGTAAGCGGGAGGAATTGTCTTCAGGTATTGCTTTACATCAGCCTGAAGAAATGGATATTTTGACAGGTCAGTAAATCCATTGCATTGCATATTCCTTTGCGCCCATTTCAAATACGTATTGGAAAGATCAACCGTTACAACTTCTCCGGCTCCCCCCGCCGCCGCATACACCGAAAAGGAACCGGTATATGCAAAAAGGTTCAATACTTTTTTTCCGGCAGCTTGTTCTTTTACCATCTGCCTGGTATTACGATGATCTAAAAACAAACCCGTGTCTAAGTAATCACTCAGGTTTACGATAAACTTCAATTGATTTTCTTCTATTATAAATTCATGTTTTATTTCATCATATTTCTGGTACTGACCCAATCGCCCGGGTTTTCGCTGACGCAGTTTGAGGAATATATTCTCTTTTGAAACCAATAAGACCTCTGTCATGATCCCGATGCTTTTCTCCATCCAGTCCTCATGTTCTTCATCCGTCATTCCATGTTGTCTTTTGTATTCAGCCACATATAATTTATCGTCATAGAACTCAATGCAAAAAGGGAATTCAGGCAGGTCATGATCATAGACGCGGTAACAGCTTATACCAAGCCTCTTTGCCTGTTTATTAAGATGCCGGAATACTTTCGTTAACCTGTTCCTGAACATTATGATCTTCTCATTTGTCAAATGCTGCAAATTTTTACGAAATTAGCTGTTCCTTATATGTATGCAATCGTTGATATAGAAACAACCGGCACTTATTCTGCCGCCAATGGCATCACGGAGATATCCATTCATGTATTTGACGGTTCTGTTGTAGTGGAAAAATTTGAAACACTGATCAATCCCGGTCAACCTATTCCGCGATACATACAGGCCATGACAGGTATTACCGATGAAATGGTGGCTGATGCCCCTTCATTTTCTGACATCGCTCAAAAGATATATTCTATTCTCCATGATAAAATTTTCATTGCGCACAATGTGAACTTTGACTACTCATTTGTGAACGGCCATTTGCGGGAACATGGTTTTGAACTGAATAGCAAAAAACTATGTACCGTAAGGCTGAGCCGGAAGATATTCCCGGGTTTCCCCTCTTATAGTCTTGGGAAATTATGCCAGTCACTCGGAATAATTATTAACAGTCATCACCGGGCCGGGGGCGATACGGAAGCTACTGTGAAAATATTTCAACTGCTGTTGGCAAACGATAAGGAGCAACATATACAAAAAAGCCTGCTTCGCAATTCGAAAGAATCAACATTGCCTCCCAATGTACCCAAAGATCATTTTGAACAGTTACCCTACTCCCCGGGTGTTTATTATTTTCATAATGAAAAAGGCAAGGTTGTATATGTAGGCAAGGCAAATAATATCCGCTATCGTGTCAACAGTCATTTCAGTAATAATTCTGAAAGCCGGCAAAAACAAAATTTCCTGCGGCATGTTCATGCCATCAGTTTTCAACCCTGTGGCACAGAACTGATGGCCTGCATTCTGGAATCAACAGAAATAAAAAAGAGATGGCCCGTTTTTAATCATTCACAAAAAAGATGGGAAGATATTTATGGCATATTCATGTATGAAGACCAGAATGGTTACCTGCGGCTGGCTATTGATAAGAACCGGAAAAGACTGCACCCGGTCTACACTTTTCATTACATCGTGGATGGTCATGCCATTATCCGGAAGCTGATCCGGGATTTTAATCTTTGCCCGAAACTTTGTTTCCTCCAAAAAGATCCGGGAAAATGTGAAGGCATCAAAGAAAAATATTGTTTTGGAGCCTGTGAACAAAAGGAATCCCCGGATGAATACAACGAACGAATAAAAAAAGCATGT
>DATHDV010000122.1:0-11228 GCA_035318845.1 Chitinophagaceae bacterium | reverse complement strand
ATTACTTACGCCGGCGAAACTATAAAGTGTGGGCCCAATGGTGACATTCGCCTGGTCAAGTATTGGGATCGGGTAAGCGGTAGATGCTGACCAGCCGCATGCCAACAATCCAACTTGTATCGGGTTTGATATACCAAATAGACTGCTGCTCGTACAATATACGCTATCCCTGTAATAGGTTACTACTGTTTGAGAAGTTACACAAGTATTGGCTGCACCGGTTTGTATTGTAGTCCAGGGGGCCGAACCTGTAAGAGATCTCTGAAAAGTATGAACCAAATTTGCAACTGCAGGATTATTAGATACCGACAAAGTAAGAGGAGCGCCGGAACCAACAGGATTCGGAGTTGCAACTGTATTGCCGGGTGCAGGCGTTCCTGAACAAGGTGTACAACTGCAGGTTGCCGCATCTATTTGAAGGGTACCATTCGCAGGCAGTGTACCAACGTCTGTTACTAAAAAATAATAGGTGGTTGCAGCAATGGCATTAAAAGAAAAAACAATAGGCGTACCCGCTGTAGCGCTTGATCCCGGATCAGAGACCCAGTTTGTACAAAGGTTAGAAAAGTTGGGAGCGGCACTGTATACTGATGGAAAACTAAAATTGGCATTGGTAGCATTAAAAGTAACAGTAACGCACTGGGTCGCACAACTTACCCATTGAAAAATTTGATAATGGAATGAACCCGCAAACGGCGCTCCGCAAGTTCCCGGAGCTGCACAGGTTTTAACAATACCATCCCGGAAAGATCTTACCGCTGAACCCGGATCACCAGCAACAATTGAATAGGTAAAGGTGGTACAGGTTGCCGCAGGGTTGTTGATCTCCGTTGCAGCCTTGGTAAGGACGCCGGCATCATTATCTTTAATGCCCGCCTTAGCTTGTTGCGCTTTTTGCTTTTCAAATAAATTCAGGGTATTTTCAAACCCTGGTCTTTGTTGGGGAAATTTTGTCGTTTGTTGTTGAGCAAACGAAATTTGAGTTGAAGCAGAAAGAATCAATGCGATAGCAATGATTCTTGTACAGACGAACTCTAATTTTTTTTGAGTAAAATTTGGTTGCATATTAGATAGTTTAAAGGTTGACTATTACCGGCATGGCCGGCAAATTTCAGACTTTTAAAATTAAGGGAATTTATTCTGAATATCTTAAAAAAAAATTCTGATTTAAATGAAATAACTCATTTCAATCAGAAATTTGGGGGTCTTCAATCGATAAAACTCAGTGCTGGCGGCAGTTTCCAGCGCCCATCATCACCACTTATCCACCTCCTCAGAGCTTTTTTCCACAGATGTGCTTATCTCTGTTTCGGGAACAATAACCTTAGCAACAGGGGTGGCCTCAGCAGCTTTTTCTTCAGTTGATTCAGCTACTACAGGGTCAGTAGCCTGGCCGGCTCCGTTATCCTGGTGAACCTCTTCATGAATTTCATCATGGTTAAAGGCATCAAAATCAAAATCAGGCATCAGGTCGGTTTTCACATAATCGATCGCCTCACCCAGGGCCTTGATAAATTTGTTGAAGTCTTCTTTGTAGAGAAATACTTTGTGCCGGTCATAACCATTATCATCAAAGCGTTTGCGGCTTTCAGTAATGGTTAGATAATAATCATTACCCCGGGTAGCTCTTACATCAAAGAAGTAGGTCCTTCTTTTTCCCGCACGGATGCGTTTACTGTAAATGCTTTCCATTTTCTTGTCAGTACTCTCGTATTTCTTGTCATTGTTCTCGTACGCCACGTCTTAAGATTTTAGCAGTTAAAGAATTGTTCTGGTTATAGACGGTTACAAATATAGAGATGTTTTTGATACAGCCAAATTAGCCGTTAGCTGTTAGCCAAAGTCCATAGGTAATGACATAAAGTATAAAGCGTAGTTTGTTTTGAGGTGCTGGACTCACGGCTAACAGCTAATGGCTCACGCCTCCCGGCTCTCTTCCTGCTGTCGTGCATATAAGCTGGCATAATATCCTTTTTGAGCCAGTAATTCCTGGTGGGTGCCCTGTTCCACTTTGACCCCGTCATCGAGCACCACAATTTTGTCAAAATTAAAAAGCGAGAATATGCGGTGAGTGATAATGATGGCTGTTTTATCCCGGAGAAATTCATTCAGGTTACTGATTATTTCTTTTTCTGTCCTCGCATCTACGGCGCTGAGGCAATCATCGAAGATAACGAGGTTCGGATCTTTAATAAGGGCCCGTGCAATGGATATACGTTGTTTTTGTCCCCCGCTGAGTGTTACTCCCCTTTCACCGATCATCGTATTGTATTGCTCAGGAAACCCTGCAATTTCTTTGTCAACATTTGCCTGCCTGGCGGCTTTCTCCACTGCAGATATTTCTGCCTCCTGCAAACCAAACCTGATATTATTTTCAACCGTTTCGCTGAATAAAAAAACATCCTGAGGCACATAACTTATTTGTTCCCTCAATGTTTTCAGATCGATCTTCTGAATATTCACTCCATCCAGTTCAATGGTTCCGCTGCCTGCATCATACATCCGCAGCAACAATTGAGCAATGGTGGATTTGCCGCTGCCGGTTCTTCCAACAATAGCTACCTTCTCTCCTTTTTTAATATCAAGTGTAAAATCTTTCAGGGCATGAATGCCGGTATGCGGGTAAATAAAGTTTACATTTTCAAAATGTATGTTTCCCTGCAGGGATCCTTTTACTACAGCAGGCGCATTTTGAATAGTAGGTTCTGTGTCGAGAAATTCATTGACCCTTTTTTGCGAAGCAGCAGCTCTTTGGATCATACTTGCTGTAAGACCAATTGCGCTGACCGGGAAGGTCAGCATATTAATATACATCACAAATTCAACGATCGTATTGAGACCGATATTATGGCTGCCATGTATATAATATAAACCCCCGATCATGATAGTGAGCAGGGTGCTTAACCCGATGAGCAGTGTTATGGAAGGGAAATAGATAGCTTCCACTTTTGCAAGTCCTACGGCGTTTTTTTTATACTCTTCGCTGTTTTTTGTAAAGAACCCAAGCATGGCTTTTTCCTGCACAAAAGATTTGATCACCCGGATACCGGAATACGATTCCTGTGCATTCGTAGTAAGATCAGACAGAGAAGCCTGTATCTTTTCACTCTTCTTATTGATAGTATTGTTGACAAAATAAATAGTAATGGCAAGAATGGGCAGGGGCATCAGCACATACAAAGTAAGTTCCGCATCCCGCTTCAGCATAAAAAAAACACTGAGCGAGATAATAGCTATCAGGTTGGCCAGGTACATAATAGCAGGACCTGTAAACATCCTGACCCGGCTTACATCTTCTGCAATACGGTTCATGAGGTCGCCGGTATTATGTGTCTTATAAAATGCCGTGTCTAATTTTTGATAATGATCATATATCTCATTTTTCTGATCGTATTCAATATGACGGCTCATTACTATAATGGTTTGCCGCATCAGGAACAGGAAAAAACCCCTTAGCAAGGCCAGTATCAATATTGTAATGCCACATATGGCCACCACTTTGCCCACTGAGAAATCATGTCCGTCAACATTATTAATAAACTTATCAACCAGCGCATCATAATCCGGTTGTTTGGCAGGAGCTTTATAACCAGCGAGGTTTAGTGACCTCTGAACATAGTCAATGATAAAACCGGTAACCTGTGGTGACAGTACGTTGAAATAGTTGGAAAGAAAAACAAATACGATACCAATGCCCAGCCGGATACGGTATTTCCAGAAATACTTGTTAAGGGCCTTGAGATGTTTCAAATAAAAGGTTTGCTGTAAAATTAAAGTAACAAGGTAAGCTTCACCAAAATGCGGGCATTCGTTAATGTCCGGATTTTAATATTTCTCGCAGCGTTCGCTGAGAAGCAGCGGCGTCCCGATAGCTATCGGGATTGCGTCCTTTGCCTCTTTGCGGGCTCTGCGTGAAACCAAAACCGGGTCAATGGTCTATACAGGGAGTAGTGCATCCCTGTCAATCCATCATACTTCAACAGGTCTTCTTACCACTTGTCTCCGGTTTGACTGGAAACTTGGCAGATCTATTTTACGACCGTCTTCATTTACCCGGTGATCATATTCTATCCGGCCCTTTTTGTACTGGTGCAGTTTCAAAAGGGGTTTCAGGAAGGAAACAAAAAATGCAAATGGGATCTTATTTTTTTTCATGGCCAGGTAATCCCTGCGGTTAGCCCGCAACCTGCGAAAAATATTGCCGTTACTTATACCACCCATGCGCATCATAACGACCAGTTTCGGCATATACCAGGCGCTTACCTTAAAATGATAAAGATAACGGGCCATGAATTCATAATCAGCAGCTGTAAAATAATGGGTCTCGTAGGGACCACAGATATCCAGCAATTTTTTCCTGAAATAAAAAGTCGGATGTGCAGGCATCCAGCCATACTTGAACCGGCTGCGTTTATAACTCAATCCTTTCCATACACGTCTTACCTTTTGGATGTCATGCTGGTCAACATAAACCAGGTCGCCATAAACGGCATTAACCCTTTCTTCAACAAAAGTCCTTACGATCTCACTGATCACATCCGTAGAAGCAAGGACATCATCACTGTTGAGTGTACCGATGATCTCGCCGGTTGCCATGGACATACCTTTATTGATCGCATCATACATGCTGTAGTCCTTCTCAGAAACCCATTGGGCGATATGGTCCCCGTATCTTTCAATAATAGCAAGTGTGCCATCCGTTGACTTACCATCAATAATAATATGTTCAATGTTCTTATAATCCTGGGAGATAACAGAATTGATACAGTCGGCGAGGAATTTCTCAGAGTTAAGAGTAACAGTAATGATCGTGACTTTCATCCAGTAATTTGTTCTTTACAAAGTAACTATTTTTTTAAATAGGAAGACCTAATAATATAGGCGGGTAAAACTACGATTTCGGTAAAAGCTGTGACCCGGCTACCCGCCTGTACTGCGATCTTTGTTCTCCCTCCTCAAAATCCGTTCCACTAAAATATTCTCCATCACGAGCATATCCATATTGGTGCGTAAATAACAATCCAGCGCTTGGGATGGCGTATTTACAATAGGCTCATTCTCGTTAAAAGAAGTGTTAAGTAATATTGGAATACCTGTTTTTTTACGGAAGGCGTCGATCAGGTTATAATAACGTGTGGAAATTATTCCATCTACCGTTTGCAAACGCCCCGTTCCATCCACATGTGTAACGGCCGGGATAAGCGCTTGTTTCTCTTTTTTGACCGGGAATACTTTTTCCATAAAAGGAGATTCGTCTGTTGTTTCAAAATATTCAGAGACATATTCCTTTAATATGGAAGGCGCAAAGGGCCGAAAACTTTCCCTGCGTTTTATCTTCAGGTTAATGATCTCTTTGGCATCCGCACGGCGGGGATCGGCAAGTATAGACCGGCCGCCTAAGGCACGGGGACCGAATTCCGCCCGACCGGTAAACCAACCTACCACGCCCCCATTGATCATACAGTTGCAGATCCTGTCAAATAATTCAGTATCGTGTAATTCGGTAAACGAAATATTTTTTGCAGACAGCATTTCTTTTATTTCTGCATTACTGAAAACACTCCCGGTATAAGCCGATCGTATGGCAGGTTGTCTTTTATAATTCATCAGCTGTTGCTGTGTATAGAGCGCAGCGCCCATGGATATACCTGCATCATGCCCCGCTGATGGGATATAAATATTCTTAAAAGAAGTATTCCGCAATATCTTTCCATTGGCCACACTATTTTGCGCCACACCACCTGCGATACAAAGGTTTTCCAACCCTGTGCGTTCATACAAATGCTGAAGGATATGAAAGATCACCCTTTCGGTGCATCGCTGCACAGAAGCAGCAAGGTCTTTATGATATTGTGTTAAAGGCTCTTCTTTTTTTCTTGGCGCACCAAATTCATTGATCATTTTTGTATTGTAAAGTGGAGCTACCACCGGTTCATTGTTTTCTCCATAAGAAATAATTCCTTGTGTTCCTGTCCGGAAATAAGAAAGATCCAGTTTGAATAACCCATCGCTTGTAAGTTTAACCACTTTAGCAACTTTTGCATCTAAAGACGACTCACGACTACCGTAGGGCGCCATCCCCATCACTTTATATTCGTCGCCATAATGCGGGAAGCCGAGTAACTGGGTAAATGCCGTATAAAAGATGCCAAGAGAATGCGGGAAATCAACCGAGTCTAATATTTCTATAGTATTCCCATTGCCGCTACCGATCATCGTAGTTGTAAAATCGCCTGAGCCATCAATCGAAAGACAGGCAGCTTTGTCAAATGGAGAAGCAAAGAAGGCCGATGCAATATGGCTGCGGTGGTGCTCAACCTGTTTAATTTTATGAATGAATTTTCCGGGAGCCAGGCCGGAGATCTTTGCAAGTTCTTTTTCAATGGCCGATACTTTGCGGCTGTTTTGTAATCGTTCTTTAACAGCTGCGAAACTACCTGCAGGATGCATGGCGAGATAAATTAATTTCTTAAAGAACTTTGCTTTGGGGTCCCTTCCGATCGCATAGTGATCCACATCCTCATACCCGATGCCGGCTTCTTTTAAACAAAATTCAATCGCCTCCTGCGGAAACCCTGCCCAGTGTTTTACTCTTTTGAAACGTTCTTCTTCAATGGCGGCGATCAATTTTCCGTCTACAAAAATGGCGGCTGATGAATCGGCGTGATATGCGTTAATTCCCAGTATTATTAATCTTTTTTCCAATGTGATCTTGCTTTTTGCTGAATTATATCAGTGATGAAGTTTAGGGTACTGGGTAAATTTGAAATAAAATCATGCAGGGGGCGCAGAAAATATCAGGGACCAGATATGATACACTCTCCATACATTCCCCATACACTCCCTATGCTTTACCCATGCTTTACCCATGCTTTACCCATGCTTTACCCATACAGTTCCCATGCAGTCCCTATGCTTCGTTTTCCCGAAGAACAGTTCTCTTTTTAGGGAAAGACAGGCTTTTTTTATCATACACCCATATCATTGCAAATATGGCCCCATATGCCACAATATTAAACCAGGTATGATGGTCCCATCCCAATGGAAATTCCCAGTTCCTGTTGGCGCCCAGCAGCACTAAACTTATTCGAAGCACATTAATGATCCATAAAACAAATGCACCCCCGAATATCCATGCAGCTTTTCTTTTCCATGATCCCCTGTTTGCAAATACAAAAGCGATCCAGAAGCTAAGCACCCCATAGCCAAGGCAACTGTAACCAACATGCACGCCCCTTCCGCCTCTTACCTGCAATAAGGTTGGACTTAAAAGATCGGCCTGGTAACCAAATGCAGAAACAAATAATTTGGTTGCATGAGTCAGCGATGATCTCAGCCAGCTTACATAGTCGAGATATTTATCAATAAAGCTGCTATAGTATTTCCCTTCCGGGGCTGCCATCCCTTCGACAGCAAGAGTGCCGAAATAAAGCACACAAAATGCCCCGATGAATTTAACGAGGTAAACGACGAGTTGTTTGTTTGAAAATTTGAATTGTTTGATAGCTGTTAAGTTTAAATTGTCCTGTTTTGCTTAATTGATTGTCCGCATATATGAACCTTAGTGCCCTTTGTGGTTCGTTGTGTCCTTCGTGTTCCTGATTTTTTTAGTAGCACAAAGCACACAAAGGAACACGGAGAACACTAAGACTTTTAATTATTAAACTGCTTCTAATGAAACATCTCCAGATATTGTTGCCTTGTTTTATCCAGGTCCACCGCCTGCATCGCATATTCCCTTGCCCCATTGCTCCACTCCTTTAATTGCAGCTGGTCCATCGCAACAAAATATGCAATGGCGTTTTGCAGTTCAGCAATGTTGCCAGTTGAAACATTTATACCGGCCCTGAATTTTTTTAAATTATTCCAGGGTGTATTGTTACTGGTGATCACGGGACGACCCACCGTCAACGCTTCATAAATCGCATGGCCAAAATTTTCGCTTTTACTTGGTAAAATAAAAACATGGTTTTGTGCCAATGCTTCCGGGATCTTAGCCGGTGAAATATCTCCATGATAATTGACCCTGATATTTCCTGGCAGATTTTTTATCAATTCTTCACATTGTTCCCAATAATTTTTATCCTTTACGGGACCATAAATATTATATTCAATGCTTCTTTCTTCCCCCTCCCCACCAGCCACTCCCCATTCCCCACTCCCCAATACCTCTAACACCCATAAAATATTCTTCATCGGGCTTACCAGCGCAATGGAGACCAATTTTAAAACCCCCGCATTTTTTTTGGCTACGGGTTGTTGCTCAAGCACCCGCGGAAAATTAGCTGCAACCATCACGCTGGTTTTTGAACCAAAGACCTGCTGAATATATTCTTTCTCTTTCTCATCTGTAGCATGAAAGATATTTTTTTGATGAAGGCCCAATATTTTCCAGAGTGATAAGTATATCTTTTTTTTGAAATTCTTTTGAGCCAATGCTTCCGGGTGCAGCATGCCCCTTGCCGAAATTATTTTTTTTACTCCTTTACTAAACAGCAGGGGTTTAAAATTAAATGGCCAGGAATAGATCCCCATGATAAAAAGATAAGCCGGGGAATCCTTTTTAATTTCTTGTTGAAGTACCGCCGACAAATTATTTTTTGAAGTATACCATACTTCTGTATTGTCAGCATATCTTATCCATTTATCAAACTCAACATTGTTCAGAACGCTTCCATCCAGGTCCTTATTCCCACAGAATATTTTGAAATAAAAAGGACCATTACCCGCTGCTGATTCCGGACTCCCGTCTCCCGACCCGATAGCTATCGGGTCCCGTCTACCCAACTCACTCACCATATTGGCAACGGATTGGATCGGACCGCCTGCTTTATAAGCAGGAAGGAACCAGGGGATCGTTATAAAAATTTTTTTCAAATGACGGAGGGCTTGAACCTAAAGGAACTTTTCCAACCAAGAAAAACGACATAGACCAGGAAACTGGATTTCACCAAATGGCCCAGTATGGTTTGCAGTTCACAATCCGGCCGGATGGGATAATAAAAGACAAGGGGAACAAAAAGTAACAATACAGGATAAAATTTACTGTAACGGTGAAATGCGTTTAATACTTCGTTATATAAAAAGCCAAGTAAGAACATAAAGATGCAACCACCAACGATACCATAATTAATATAAGCATCGCCGACAGAACTAAGACCCATGGATGTTCCCGGTCTTACACCAAGCCCGGTATATTTTGTAAATAAAGCCCGGTCCCCGGCCTGAAGTTTATCCGGAGCCAGGAAGCGGGGCATGATGGCAGCTTCCAGCAACAAACGCAGTTCCTCCCCGTTTGCATAAGGTACCTTTGCCGGAACTGTTTTCATGATATTGGTAATGATGAATCCCTGGTTGATACGGACATTGCTTACAGCTAAACTCCGGAAAGCAAAAAACCCGGCATTCTCATTCACGTTTTCATAAGCCCTTTGAAAAGTTTCCAAACCACCCTCTCCCCGGGCCGTAGCTTGCCTGTATGTCCCTTTTACCTGTTGGATTATTACCGATAAAAGCACAAAAGAAAAAGTAAGTGCCAGTTTTATATTGAATCCCGGTTTATATCGTATCGCCAGCACCGCACCAAGCATGATCAACCAGGTAAGCAAGTCGTGAAACATGGCATTGCCCAAAGAAGAAAGGACTATGGAGCCGTATACCAGCACCAGTTCCAACAACTTAAATTTTTTGCTGCCCAGGATCAGGAGAAATACACCGATAAATTTGAAACTTCCCAGTAAGTACATTACAAAAGCCAGATCTGAGGAAAAGAAAGATGCAACGAAGCTGGACACAAATCCAATCCCAATAAACCAATAAGGCAGGTCCCTGTTTGAATCCGCAAATCGTTTGATCCCTTCTTCATCCAGTATTTCTCCTTTTAATCTTCCCGCATTGATGTGTAAACCAATAATGAAACAAATAACTACCGGTATTACATAAGAAAAATATTGGGATTCGGGTATTTTCATAATATAATAAGCATACTGGTATTTATCCAGGCCATTGTAAGCAAAAGCAGGCCCAATAAACATCTGGAGACACATATAGGATCCGAACAGGTAGCGGATGGGTATCACATGACCGATGGAATTAAATAACAACATGATCTGGTGAATCGAGATAATGAGAGCGAAATAAGAATACCAGCTGAGATCAGGGAATAGTAACAGGATAAGTATGGCTATACCCAGGAAAATTCCACCGTTGAACTTCGTTCCGAATAAACTAGTCATGATTCATTTTTAAAACCATACTTTCAACACTTACTGCAATGGATTCGAAATTCCAGCTATGGATCCTGTTCGAAGAAGCTTTTCCCATTTTAAATAACTCATTTTTGTTATCAATGAATAATTGCATTTTCCCGGTTAACTCAACCCTGTTACCTGCTGAAAATCCATACCCGTTATTTCCTTCTTCAACCAATTCGGTTCTGCACCCGGCTTTATTACTCACCAATACCGGTCTATCGCAGGCCATGGCTTCATTCACGCTTAACCCCCAGCTTTCGCCGGGACCCGAAGAAGGCAGGACAAATACATCACCTAAACGATACACCACCGGCATCAGGCTTTGATTTTGAAAATCTATAAAGTGCAGGTTTATTATGTTGGCGTATTTTTCTTTAAGGGCATTTTCCAAAATACCATTTCCTACTAAGATCAAATGAATTCCCGGCACAGACAATTCCATAAAAGCCCTGATCAATGATGCAGGATCCTTTTTCGGTTCCAGCTTTCCGGCAAATAAAAAAACCAGGTCATCATCCGGGATATTTAATTGCCTGCGCCAGGCTACAGCTTTTTGAGCAAAGCTGCCCCCCTTATCAAAAAATCGTTCATTGTCCACTGCATGCGGCGCAAAAACTAATTGGGTTTTTTTCAATCCATGCTTTATGAAATACAACTTATTTTGTATTCCTACATATAAAGCAATATCCACATGACTATATACCCATTTTAAAAAGACCCGGCGTAACATTTTTTTCAATCCGGGTTTTTCATCCAACAGGGTGGAATCTCCCCGAAACAATACAGGTACCTTTTTATGAAAATACCTCAGGCAATGCAGATGACTTTTAAAGTTCCAACCATAAACCAAAATGGCAGTTGGTTTCCATGCTTCAATTTGCCGGATCAGGGTTGGATTGATGATACCTTTAAAATGCTGTGTGCCCGGATCAGGCGAAACATTCTTTACAAAACAGTATTCATATCCTTCCAGTA
>DATHDV010000121.1:0-13721 GCA_035318845.1 Chitinophagaceae bacterium | reverse complement strand
AAGACTCCTGGCAGAAGAAAAACCAGTGAGTACGGGATTGATATCTTTCACCATCATGGTCCCTGCCTCCGTACCATCGCTTTTCCATAATTCATTTCCATAAACACCGCCATCCCATGCTGTAAAAAACAATGTACCATTCACCATCGTTTTATTGGCAATATCGCTGAATGCAGTTCCTGCATTAATATCTTTTATCATTACCGTGCCTGCAGCAGTCCCATCAGATCTCCACAACTCCTTTCCGTGTATGCTATCATTGGCACAGAAAAAAACATTCCCGTTTACGTTAAAGAGATACAGGAGTTCGCATCCCAACCTTCCGGTTGCAATGTCTTTCACCATCGAAGTTCCCGCGGCGGTTCCGTCACTCTTCCAAAGTTCATCGCCGCAGGTAGTAGTGTCCCTGCCCATAAAATATAAATTGGAATTTGCTTTCACCAGGTTATACCTATCCAGCCCGGCTACAACCGGGTTAACAGCAGGTATCACCGTGGTACCTGCTGATGTACCATCGGATCTCCAAAGCCCCGTAAAGCTGGTAGCTGTATTAAATGCTTCAAAATACAATATCCCATTCATCTCAAGCAGGTACACAGGATTGCTGGGCAATTGGCCGGGAACAATATCTTTTACCATGGTTGTACCTGCCGCCGTACCATCGCTTTTCCAAAGTTCATAACCCTGGTTTGCAGTTTGTGCAGAAAAATATAAAGTATTGCCAATAACTGTTAATTCGGTCGGATTACTATAATCAAAACCGGGATTGATATCTTTTACCATTACTGTTCCGGCAGCGGTTCCATCACTTTTCCATAACTCATGGCCATTCACACCGTCATTTGCCTTGAAAAATAATTGGCCGTTCATGTTTACCATTTGATCAACTTCTGCGGGTCCGGCAGGGTTGATATCTTTTACCATTACCGTATTCGCAGCTGTTCCGTCCGTTTTCCAAAGTTCATGTCCATTGCTATTATCTCTTGCACTGAAGTATATCCAGCCATTGATAGCCACAAATGCGGTGGGGAAAGCTTGCCACGGCGTGAGACCGATATCTTTTACCATTACTGTACCAGCAGTGGTGCCGTCGCTCTTCCATAACCTGGGACCGGTAGCGCCGTTGGCATAAAAATAAAGCGTACCGTTAATATTGCTGAGGTAGGAAGGGGTGCCGGATGCAATACCCGGATTAATGTCTTTCACCATAACCGTACCGGTGGATGTACCGTCAGTTTTCCAGAGTTCACTGCCCGCATTGCCATCATTTGGCGAAAAAAATAACTGGCCATTCATGACAGCCCAGTTGCCGAGGGCTGAATTATTTTTCCCAACAAATATGTCTTTTAATAAAATAGTGCCTGCTGCCGTGCCATCTGTTTTCCAGAGTTCCATCCCGTTGGTAAGTGTGGTAGCCCAAAAAATAAGGTTATTACCCAGCATTGCCATGGGAGCTGGTGTTGCGTATCCATGCGAAGGGCTGGGATTGATATCTTTTAGTAAACTAAATGACTGACTGCTGGCATTGCCGGAGAAAGCGATAAAAATAAAAAGGATTATTACTGTTCTCATAAACAGGAGTTGAGCATTCTTGCTTTGGCTGGTAAAAGGTACAGAAAAATAAGGAATAAGGAACCTGCCTGCCGGCAGGCAGGTAAGGAAGTTTGATCCGTGAGCTGCCCGTAGAAAGAAGTGGGTAGTGGTGAAGGACACTTAAGCCTGTTGGTAATATTTAAAACATTGCTGAACTTAATTCAGAAGGCTGGTGGAGATACTTCGACCACCGCATTTCTGCGGGGCAGGCAAACTCAGTACAGCAACCGTGGCGTGTTGCTTTTTATTGAACACCGGCCAAGGCGGAAAAAATTATTCTGAATTAAATCCGGATGTCTCTAGACCATGATCGATAAATTGTATGCGATTAATTTTCATAAGTGTTTTAAGTCTTTCTTGCTCTGGTTTTACAACCATTTTTACCATTGATGATAATGTAATTAATAAAACATCAGTTTGAGGCATTTTTTCAACTTTGTGAATTAAATAAGTAAGATCAGATTCCATTTGAGCATACAAAAGGAGTGTCCCTCGCCACCAAATTTGATTTAAAAATGGAGCAACTTCTATACCTCGATTTAAAATTAGTTCAGTAGCAGCAAGATGCTCTTGAAATCGCAAATGGCCAAACCCAAATGTTCCGTAATCGGTCATTGGGGTTAAAATATTACATGGATCTATTAATTCTGTAAGTGCCAATTCAGTTTCCTTTATACCATATTTGTGAATGGAGAATCTTGTAATTTGTTCTTTTATTTCGGACAATTCGGCATCACGAATAATTTTTGAGTGAAAATAGAATGCAAGCTTCCTTGCAAAGAATAATAAAGTTGAGGGTCTTGAAGATAACCTTGATGGTATATTCCTAATGTGATCATATTCGCCTGATAATAATTTCAACCTTTCGTCATATAGATCTTTTTCCTTCTTTGGTAGATCTATTTCATTTTCCGCTAAAATGCAAAGGATTGTTGTCAAAAGAGGATTTCTTATTATTTCACGAATAGCCTTATTCTTTTTTAGATGTTCCTTTATCAATACAATTTTGTCGGAATTTTCTTTACTAAACCAATTATCTATAAAAATATTTACTTGCTCAGGAGTAAATGGAAGTAGGCTTACCGAGAAAAAGGGAATTGACTCCAAAAACTTTCCAGAAGAACGACTACTTATTACCACTTGGGTATTAGCTGAATAATTGTTTGCTAGATTGGTAATTGCTTCGGGTAACCAAGGATTGAGTTTAATAGTTTCATCTAACCCATCAAACAAAAGCGCCATTTTACGATTTGAAAGTAGATAATAAAAGTCTGAAGATGTTATAGGGATCCCTTTTTGCATTAAATAATATGCAATGCATTCGTCTAGTTTTTTTACTTTTTCTTCATCAGACATAAGGCTTGCTTCTTTCGCCCAGTATTGCATTACGTTTGCTAATGGAAGAAAAATTATAAGTTTTTCATTATTTTTTGCATTTTTTTGAGCATATATTTGAAGGCTTGTCGTTTTTCCCGCACCAGCCTCGCCTAGTAATGTGATATTCAAACCGGTATCAAGTATTTGGTCAATTGAGAATTTTAATCTCGTGGATTCAAAATCTGTCCTTATTTTCTTCTTTTTTTCAAAGCCTATGCATTCAGCAAATGGTTCAGTTATAAAAAGTAGAGATGTGCAATCCAGAATTGATTTACATTTTAATACAAACTTTTTGATATTTTGTAATGATTGCTGTTTAGCATTCAATAATGCAACATTTTCGTCAACCCATTTTCTAATTCTTATTAATTCATTTATTATTGGGTATCCATCGATCTCAACTTTAAATATTCTAGTAGGCTCACTTTTTTGCAATCGTTGTTCTAGTCTCATCAAATCTTTTAATTTTTTATAACCAATTTTGTCATATTTAAGTTCCAGATTTGAAGATAATTCAGATACCCTTTTGGAAACGTCAGATAACTCTCTTTCCCATTTTTTATATTCGATTAACGATTGACTGTAATTAAATTCTGCAATTTTTATTGCCTCATATAATGCAGTTAATGCAATCTCTTTCTGTATATTATCACAAATAGATAAAAATGATTTCCAATCAACGGGATTAAAAGAATACAAACGTTTTTGAGCGTAGAATGTTGAATGAAAGAAAAACTTAGTACTTTTTTTCCCTATTGAAAAATCAAGATCTGTGTAAATATTTTTTAAATCAACTCTGCCTGAACTGCCCAAAGCCCTTAATAACGCTTCATTTGATAGGGATTCTGACAGTGTTGTGGATATGTCTATTTCAATACCAAGTAATTCTTTTACTATAGATGGTTTTTTTTGCATTAATAGAGACGCAAGTCTTAACCCGTCTACAATTTTTATTTTTTTCCCTTGAAGATTAGGTAGTGTGTCAAAATGTGTCAGTAATGTTTTTGTGCTTACTGGATAAGTCGTAATCAAAAAGGCTTCGGATGGTTGATAAGGTTGCTGGTCAGTATAAATTAGATACTTGGTTAGCGAGGTTGTCAATTGGTTAATTACGGTCTGAAGGCTTCTAGAATCAGATGCTCGATTAGTAAATTTAAAATGCTTGACTTGAGCTACAATTAGTTTTATATCCCCAAACTTATCTATTTCCCATAGAAGAATATCTTTTCCTTCTTCGGAGTTCCCTCCAAAAAATTCAACTTTGTGATATCCTAAAGCTTCAAATAATGGAACAAGAATTGTTTTGGTTAATTCGTTTTCCTTAATAGTCTGAAGTTTTGATGCAATTTTATTTTTTATCTGCTCCATATTCTTAGGTTTAATGGTAACTAAACTTACGATTTTTTTCTGCCCGGGGTCTCACTACAGGCTCCCCGAAATTCGACCATTTGAAATTAGAGAAATTCTCTAAACTCAATATTCTCTATCTCTAACGGTCTTTGGGCGTTTGTTGAGCTTGTAAATAATCATCAATTGATTTGCCTTCTTCCCAAGCCTTAGAAATATTTTTGTAATCAGGAAAGTCATTTCCAATCGCTTTGAGCCAGTTTTCTATGAACTTAGGATTTGCGCTATTTGGAGTAGGGTTTGCATTATTTACTTTCATTTGTACAGGTGTTCTCACACAATCACCCATAATAATTGCATTTTGCTGTGGTAATATTGGCAATTGCTGAAGAATATCTTCATTCGCTGCAGAAACTAACTGACGAACATATTTCTGGTCATCTGGATTCTGAAGCCTATGAACAATGAATGAATTACATTGCGATAGTACTGTCTTTGAAAGTTCTGATGGTCTCTGACTAGAAACTAATAGCGACATTCCATATTTTCTTCCTTCCCGAGCAATTCTCTCAAAAACTTTTTTTGATATTGATGTTTTATCTTTTCTATCATATTCCGGAATATAGTTCTGGGCTTCTTCAAGTACAATAACAACAGGCATTTTTCCTCTATCTATTGCTTTAAATCTTGACTGAAATTCAAGAATTAATCTCCCAATTAAACCAGTAATTGTCTCTAGAACTTCGAAAGGCAATAAAGACATGTCAATTATTGTAACCTGGCTAAGGTTAGAATCACTGAGTTTTTCTGGTTCATTTTTCGCAATTTGTTTTTTATAATAATCAGTAAATTGGTCTGCTTCATCAGCATTATATGTTTTCAAGAAGTCACCCAAAATAAATGATAAAAATTTCGCTAAGCCCTCTGTAATATTTGTCGCATTATTAAGCATTAATGGTCCCGCAATTCTCTCGTCATTTAAGTAGGCTTGTAGCCTTAACCTTAAAGTTGAAACAAATTCTCTAATTCTATTACTTGAATTCTCTTGTTCATTTATTGCTGTATCAAAATACTCTGTTATTAGTTTATTATAGTCAAACCATATAGGGAGATCTATGTTTTTGTCCTCAGCTATTCTCTTTGTTAAAGCCGTTTCATTATATATTTCCATCTCACTTTTGACTCCTTCAACTGCTATTGATAGTTTTGAAATGTCCGGGTCGGAATATGAGCCTTGCGCTGGAATTAATGTATTAATATCAGACAAGTGTTTTAAAAGAGTGGTTGAATCAAACGGTGCTAAATTTAATAATGTAAGAGCAGCAACATTAGTTAGTATATTGGCATTTCTCATTTTCCAAAAATTAGAAATATCTCCACATCTTGTAACCACTGAATCAATCCAGCTTAAATGTGTTGAAGGAATTAATGCGTTTTGAGTAGCTGAAGTTTTATTTTTTGCCAAGCCAATTCCTCTTTTTAGGATAGGTGTTTGTGTATTAGGGCTTGGTTCAAAAAGGTATTCAAAATCGTCAAAACCCATAAACCAGAAAGGAACTTGTAGGCCTTCCTTATCAATGTAAAATGCGTTTACAAGAGCTTTGTCTGAGTATTTATTTTGTCCATCATCCCCAATGAATGCTCTTTTATATTCACCATTTGTATCAAATATAATAAAATGAGCATTCTTTAACCTTTCATCATTATTATACTTAAATGAAAATATGCCTTGCAATATAGCCGCAACTGTACAAGACTTTCCTGAACCAGTATTACCAAGAATTGCAGCATGCTTACCAAAAAATTTATCAGGATTTATTCTGATTTTGTAATCTGAGAACGCTGGCGAAGTGCCAACTGGTAAATAATAATCAGAAGCGTAATCAAGAGTTACATTCAAAGCCGTGTCAAATATTTTATCTAAATCTTCTTTAACTACGTACCAAACCGGGTTATCTAAAATTGGATAATTATAGACACCTTGTTTATACTCATTATCATTTTCAATAGTTCCAATCATCGTCGCAACCAAATATCGCTGAGCTTTAGGCAATGTTATAAAGCCAGTATTTTTTTCTATTTCCGTTTCGTCCTGTATTCTAACTTGAGTTACTATAGCAACAATTCTGTCTGGACCAATTGGAATAATTAAGTAAGAATTTATCCTTGCAATCTCATAAATATCATTAAAGCCGCTTTTATAAAGGCTTTTTAAATCATCATCAAGCTGAACTACGATTCGAAAACTATTAACCGAAATTATCTTACCAATTTTTCTTTCACTCATAATTTAAGGCGTTGTTGATGTTTTCGAAGATGTTCCAGTTGCTAAGGATGAAGCAATATTTTTGTCTAAAACTTTTTTCAGTGTTTCGGCAATTCTTTCGTAAGTATTTGCTTCAATCAAGTCTGGCAATAAGCTTTCGACAAAAAAAGGCAAACTTCCAAGTTTTTCACCCTGTATTATAATAATTCGTGGGTCATTTAATTCTTTAAGTTTTAATATTTCTTTACTTCCTTTTGTTCCATTAAAATCTATAATTACTAATGTAAAAGAAGGTATTGTCAACGCCTGATATATAATATCATTTATATGCTCATCGCTAAATGAATAACCATAAGTAATTAATGTTGACTGACTTTGTGATATTGTAGCAGAAAACTGTCGAAATAATTCAGAATATGGAAAATCAAGAGTAAATGACTTTTTTGCTGTTGTTGGATAAATCATAATGTTTTCATATCCACCCCCAGTTCGAATTTGCTCAATTGGAACTTCTGAAATGCCGTAAACATTATTTGGGCTTGGGTTTTCTTTTATCCAAGTTAACGACCCATGAATTTTATAATACTTTAATACCTTTTCAATTTTTTGAACTTTCCCTTGGGTAGTAGAACCCGGAAAGAAAATATCATATTCAAAAGTTTCAGGCTTAAATGTTCTCTTTTGAAAACCACTGAAACCACTTATGTTATGTACTCCAAGTTTATCAAAAGCATATTCAAACGCTAAATCATAGTTAGTTGTAAAAATATTAGCTCTTTTTAAATTTAAGGGTCGCTGAAGAATTTTTTTTACAAATTTTTCGTGGTAGTAACCTTTATTTTTTATGAGATTATCTTTTACTTCTCCACTTAGCCAAGATGGTAGTGGCAGTTTTTCTAAATCACAAAGTTTAAACAATTGTTCTTTAATTGCTTTTATTAAATCATTCAAATATTTATGCTTTACACCGTCTGGGTTTAAATCAGCTATGTATTCGTTTGCAACCAAATAATTCAAGAAAAGCTCTAAGGGGTATTTTATTTCTTTACTTGCTGTTCTTACCTCTGGGTCCTCATCCTGTAGCTCTTTCACAATAGAAATAAATTCATCATACAAATCAGATGAGGCACCTCCTGCTATGGTTGTTGCTTTGATTTTATCTTCAATACTTGTTGGAATGTTTGCAATTGAAACTGAACCTAGATTGATAGACGATCCTGCTCCAAAAAGAAAACTTACATTATCTAATTCAAGATAACTCTTCAAAATCGTCATAACCTTATATATCGTTTTATTATCTGCTTCCCATTCCGGCAAAATGTCATTCCCTTCGATATAAACATTATTTTTTGAAGTATCAATAGCCATAATAATATTTTTAATTAAGAACTAATTTTTTAAAATGTAAAGAAAACAATATTGTGGCCAATACCACAGAAGAATAATGTGTAGAAAGAGGAGGAGAGATTCTGACTAATAATGATTCTGACCTTTTTGTAAAAGAGTTAATTAACATGGTGGATAGGTTTTGGTCAACATAAATCTATGAAGATTCAGCAATATCTGCAAAAGTTGAGTAGAATTACAGAACCCTGAGGAGTGCGACGCAACAGACGATGCTAGTAGTACCGTCGCTGGCCCCATAAAAATGCCTACCAACCCTTACCTTTGCGCCTCTTTATGAAATATCACAACGAAATAGAACGCCGAAAGACCTTCGCTATCATCTCTCACCCGGATGCGGGTAAAACAACACTGACGGAAAAGTTCCTGCTGTTTGGTGGCGCTATACAGGTGGCGGGTGCGGTGAAGAGCAATAAGATCAAAAAATTTGCTACCAGCGATTTTATGGAGATCGAAAGACAGCGGGGAATTTCGGTGGCCACATCGGTGATGTCTTTTGAATACAATAAGATCCTGATCAACCTGCTGGATACTCCCGGTCACAAGGATTTTGCAGAAGATACATACCGTACACTCACAGCGGTTGACAGTGTGATCCTCGTAGTGGATAGTGTGAATGGTGTGGAAGAGCAAACGAGAAGGTTGATGGAAGTCTGCCGGATGAGAGATACACCCGTGATCGTTTTCATCAATAAGATGGACCGGGATGGTAAGAACCGCTTTGACCTGCTGGAAGAAATTGAAAAAGAATTATCCATTCACCTGCACCCGATGACATGGCCCATCAACAGCGGAAAGGAATTCAAAGGCGTTTATAACCTGCATGATAAAAATTTATTGTTGTTCACCGCCAATACAAAAGCGACGGCTGATGAATTGGTGACAATAAACGATCTGAATGATAAAGTGCTTGATGAAAAGTTAGGTGAAAAAGATGCAAAGCAGTTAAGAGAAGATGTGGAACTGGTGGATGGCGTGCATGGTGAACTGAAAGTGACGGATTATTTAGCGGGCAAAGTGGCACCGGTCTTCTTTGGAAGCGCCATCAACAATTTTGGCGTGAAGGAAATGCTGGATACATTTATCCGTATTGCACCAACGCCCCGCAGCCGGGAAACAACGGCAAGGGTAGTGGATGTGGATGAAGATAAACTCAGTGGTTTTGTTTTTAAGATCCATGCCAACCTCGATCCCAAACACCGGGACAGGATCGCATTCTTCCGGGTTTGCTCGGGTAAGTTTGAACGGAACAAATATTTCCATCATGTGCGGTTGGATAAAGATGTTCGTTTCAGCAACCCTTATTCTTTTATGGCAAGGGATAAAAGTATTATTGAAGATGCTTATGCCGGTGATGTGGTGGGATTGTTTGATACGGGCAATTTCAAGATCGGCGATACGCTGACAGAAGGAGAGGATTTTTATTTTACAGGCATCCCTTCATTTTCTCCGGAGATATTTAAAGAAGTGCAGAATAAGGACCCGATGAAGACCAAACAACTGGAGAAAGGACTATTGCAACTGACTGATGAAGGAGTGGCGCAGTTGTTTACCCAGTTTGGCGGGAACAAAAAGATCATTGGTTGTGTGGGTGAACTGCAATTTGAAGTGATCCAGTACCGTTTGTTGCACGAATACGGAGCTTCGGTTATTTTTAATAATCTTCCTTATTATAAAGCCTGCTGGCTGACAAGCAAGGATGATAAGAAGTTGCTGGAGTTTGCAAAATTCAAGCAGGCGAATATCGGTGCAGATAAAGATGGACATATGGTGTACCTGGCACAGAGTGAATGGTTTTTGAATACAGAGAGGATGAATAACCCGGAGATCGAGTTTCATTTTACTTCGGAGATACATAAGTAAGCCCCCCTAAATCCCCCGCAAGGGGGGACTTCAGAAGAGTCTTCAAAAACGAAAACACTTTTCGATCTTGAAGACTCTAAAGCCCCTCCTTGTGAGGCAACCGAGTGCAACGAAGGTTGGGAACGTAGTTCGGGGGAGGCTTGTATTATGACAATTTTTGAAACAGAAAGACTGATCGTCCGGAAATTTACAGATACTGATGCTGACGATTATTTTGCGTTGAATAGTAATGAAGATGTGATGCGGTATATCCGCCCGGTGAGAACCAGAGAAGAATGCGACAAGCTTTTCAATGAAACGGTTTTAAAAGGATTTGCAGATAACTATAAAGGTATCTGGGCTATCCACGAAAAAGAAGGCGGAAAGCTTATCGGGTGCTTTGTTATTATGCCTATCCCTGAAGACATTGAGAAAACACAATTGGGTTATTCATTCCTGCCGGAGTATTGGGGAAAAGGTTTTGCTACCGAAGTAACAAAAGCAGGTCTTGATTATTTCCGGAACCAAACTCCATTGACAGAAATTTATGCAGTTACCGAAACGCCGCATATTGCTTCACAAAAAGTTTTATTGAAGAATGGGTTTCAATTCTTTGAGAAGAAGATGCCTGCCTGTCCGGTAGGCAGGGAAGGAGAGAAGGAGTTGCTGATCTTTATCGTGAAGAGAAATTAAATAGCGAAAATGTCTGTCCACATATATGAACCTTAGTGCACTTTGTGGTTCGCCGTGTCCTTTGTGTTCCTGATTTTTTTGTAGCACAAAGAACACAAAGCAGGCACAAAGAACACAATGTTATAGTTAAGTTTCAATAAAGCGATAGTCAACTTAACGGATCAACACAAAAGTCCCTTTCCTGAAAACCCCGGGCTGGCAGGTTGTTCTTGCTTTGATCATATAAATAAATACAGCAGGGTCCTGCTTAACGCCGCTGATGGTTCCATCCCAGCAGACATTAGGATTGGTTGTGTAGAATATTCTTTCACCCCAGCGGTTGTAAATGCTGAACTCCAGTTTGGTGATCGTTCCCCAGTACTTAATTCCATAACAATCATTTTTGCCGTCATTGTTTGGAGTAAACCCTGTTGGCATCAGGTAACCGCCTGTATTGGCCGCACTTACTTTTACAATGATACTGTCATAGTTGATGCAACCTGAAAGATCGGTTCCTGTTACGTTATACTGAGTGGTCACGGTTGGTGAGGCAATAGGATTTGATATGTTGGAATTATTCAATGTAGCGGATGGCAACCAACTATACATTGAAGCTCCCGAAGCAGACAGGAGGCTTTGCGGGGTGCTGCAATCAATATCATTTGTTTTTGAAGCCCTGACATTTGGTAATGGAAGAATGGTAACAGTTGTTGTGAGGTTTGTTGAAAATCCACAAAGCGTATCCGTAATATTTACAGTATATGGAGTTGTATTAGCTGGTGATGCGATCGGGTTTGGAATAGCAGCATTATTCAGTGAACCGGCAGGTGACCAGCTATAAACATCTCCGCCCGATGCATTAAGCTGAACAGATGTGTTCTTACAAATATCAACCGGCGGACTAACTGAGAAACCATTGGCAGCACGAACTTCGATCCTTACAGAATCTGTTTGTGAGCAACCGGCGGCATTCGTTGCGGTCAGGTAAAAAGTTGTACTAACAGGAGGTGTGGCAACAGGGTTTAAAATTGTCGGGTCATTAAGATAAATGGCCGGTACCCATGCATATTGCGTTGCACCCGAAGCGGATGACTGCAGGGTAGTGGAGTTTGAAGTGCAAATCGTATCCGCCGGTCCGGCATCCATCGTAAGAAAAGAAGTATTTACATTACGGGTAATACTGTCTTTACATCCATTGATATCGGTCACTACTAATTTTACAGTGAATGTTCCAACGGTGGCATAAGTATGAGATGTGTTTTGTGTTGCTGCCATGCCGCCATCACCGAAATACCATTGCCAGTTAGCAACCGGGTTTGAATTGGTGTAACCAAAACCTTTGAAATCAAAACTGCTGCAGGAAGTTATACTGTCTTTTATTCTTACTGAATCGATATTGGGTTTGAAGAGCACTGATGCAACCGGGATATTGAGGTTAAAAAGACTAATACCGCTTTGCCCGGGTGTAGCGCCCCAGGGATCATTAGCATTGGGAATTATTACACCATTAGCTCCGAAGTTTAGCCCCGAACTTGTATTGGCCGGGTTGGAAGCCGAGTTGAACCAGATCACTCCACCGCTTCCACCACCACCCGGACCAATTTTATCAGCCCCGGCAGGAGCATTATAAATAATTAAGTCACCACCCTTTCCACCTTTTGCATCAATTTGTGTTGTAGCTAAATAATTATTGTTTTGGATCAGGATCGTTCCGCCACCACCACCGCCACCGCTGCCGTCGTGACAATCAGAAAAATTGCTGAAGCTGCATTGCCGGGCATTATCCCCGTTGGATGATATTTTAAAACCATTCGGGGTAATGACCTTTGAGCGGATAATTATAATACCTCCGCCATTTCCACCTTCCATATTTGATCCTCCTGCATTATCAACATGTCCCGATCCTCCTCCTCCGCCCATATAAATTCTATTCAAGGCATTATTATAAGTGAGAGCATGTCCGCCAATTCCACGATTATCAAATGCAGAGCCGGTACATGGTAATAATTGATATCCACCTAACCCGCCTGTACTTCCATTAGCTCCACCGCCTCCCCCGGAATTATGACCCGACCCGCCACCACCGCCATTGGATGGTGATCCTTTTCCCCAGGCAATAGGATTACTTATTACAGAAATACTTTCTCCTTTTGCTGCGGCAGCAAGATTGCCTGCAGCATAGAAATAATTGTTGTTGGAACAATATAATGTGGTTGAACCCGTGTTTGGACTATTCCCTCCACGAAATCCTTTTCCACCCACATCAATGTTAGCTCCAAGATTAATGGTATCCTGTACATTCAGGACCAGTACACCACCTTTGCTGCCATCCCATGGTAAACAAGTTAGTGTTGAAGTGACACTTGCATTTTGATAATAAGGAACCCTTATTAACTGCACTTTTCCATTTGGTATGTCGTATTGCCGGATGATCTTATTTTTCAACTCAATGATATTCCCGGTTTTACTTTTTACATAATTGAATTCATAGTTACCCGCATTCTTATAATCAGTTATTGTTCCGAAGGCAGCTGTATTGGTAGAATCGATCACTGCGCCTTTCATCTGGATCATTAAAACGGTATCACCTGTATTAAAAGGAGTGCCGTCTTCAACAGTTATTTTATTATCGCAGGGATTCAATGCGAGAACAGGAGTATAGCTGTTGATGATACTGCCAATAGAATTTAAACAGTTTGTAATTACATTCTTTGTTATACTATCCTTGCAACCATTGATATCGGTAACAATAAGTTTGACTGTAAATGTTCCGTTTGTTGCATAAGTATGTGATGTGTTTTGTGTATTCGCATTTCCACCGTCACCAAAAAACCATTGCCAGCTATTGACAGGATTAGTATTGGTATATCCGAATCCTTTAAAATCAAAACTATTGCAACTCGTGGCGCTGTCTTTTATTCTTACCGAATCGATATTGCTTTTGAAAGGGGTATTATCGACCGGGATGATGAGGTTAAATAAAGTAGAACCTAACTGTCCGGGAGTAGCTCCCCATGGATCATTGGCATATGCTGTGCATACCCCGTTTTGACCGCCGCTAACAGTTACAGTTACAGGAGCTGGTAAAGATGGATTGATCAGCCATGTCTTTCCGCCGCCACCACCGCCCCCGGGACCTACTTTCTGGAACCCGGAAGCTGTCATATTGGCCCCGTTTCCGCCTTTTATTTCCACAACTGCCGGATCGATATAGTTATTG
>DATHDV010000120.1:0-3867 GCA_035318845.1 Chitinophagaceae bacterium | reverse complement strand
ATAGTATTTTTTCCATCTCCAACAACCGATGCCGGTGTGCGCAACGCTGCACAAATAAATTTATAATTGATGACCAGGCAGCGGAAATCAAAACCGGTGATGAATTTTTCAACGATCACACTGCGGCTAAAAGCCTGTGCTGCCTCAAATGCTTTCGTGGCTTGTGCCCATGTATTAATGTTGGTGGTGTTTCCTTTACCATGATTACCGTCGATCGGTTTTATCACCAGGGGGTAACGAAATTTTTCAACCGCTTCTTTCAATCCTTCTTCCGTTCTTACTACGGTTCCTTTTGGCACCGGGATCTCCGCAGCTTCCAGCAACATCTTTGTTTCTTCTTTATCGCAGGCAATATCAACAGCGATATTGGATGTAGTGGAAGCGATCGTTGCCCGGATCCTTTTTTGATTGACCCCGTATCCTAACTGGACCAGGCTGGCTTTATTTAACCGGATGTAAGGAATATTTCTTTTGGCAGCTTCCACCACGATGCAACTGGTGGAAGGTCCCAATCTGGTATCTTCCCTGATAACCCTTAACTGCTGGATATCTTCGGCCAGGTCATAATCCGTTCCGTCTGTCAATGCCTGTGCGATCCGCACCGATGCATTCGCCGCATACACACCTGCATCTTCTTCCATATAACTGAACACCACATAATAGATCCCTTCTTTTTCGCCATCCGGAGTTCTTGTTCTTCCAAAACCAGTATCCATACCGGCAAGGGTCTGAAGTTCCAGTGCAATATGTTCGATCACATGACCCATCCAGGTACCTTCATCCACCCGCATAAAAAAACCACCCAGTACCGATTCACTGCAACGGTGTTCTATCATCGACGGAAACATTTTTTCCAATCGTTCCCTGAACCCCGGAATTTTATTGGTAGGAAGCTGCTCCATTTCCTCCAGGTCCAGTTTCATCTGGATTAGTTTGGTACGGCGAACACTCCAGTAGTTGGGGCCTTTCAGCACTTTGATCTCCAGTATTTTCATACACTAATCTTTGGATTGGAAGTTAGGTGATTTTAATTATGTAACCAACTTGAGTGCTACTATCAGCTGCAGTTGCGACGCTCCGTTCATCGTTCGGTTCCCTGCCCGACTTTTTTTATTTTAATTAATGTGGTCAGGCGGGGCTGCTCAGCAATCCACCCCATGTTCTTAAAATTTATAATGTCATTAGTCCGCCCTGAAGGGAGGAGATGTTGAGTCTCGTAACTGGCAGCTTGTAGCTTTTCACTACATTTATGAAAACAAATTATCATGCCAGATACTAACCGCCGCCGTTTTTTGCAAAAAGCAGGGATATTTTCTGCTACTGCATTTTTTACGTCCATTGCCAAACCATCCTGGTCAAGAAATTTAGACCGGGCATTACGTGAAGCGGAAGGAATTTCCCCGCTTGATCTCGCCACGGAAGAAGATTTCTGGTATTATATCCAGCAATCATTTACAGTATCTCCATCTCTTATTAATTTAAATAATGGTGGTGTTTCCCCCGCTCCTAAAACCGTGCAGGATGCCATGAAGCGCTACTATGATTATTGTAATGAAGCACCAAGTTATTATATGTGGCGCATCCTTGACCAGGGACGTGAACCCTTACGCCAAAACCTTGCGAACCTTGCAGGATGCAGCCCCGAAGAAATTGCTATCAACAGGAACTCATCCGAAGGATTGGAGACAGTGATCTTTGGCATGCAGTTAAAGGCCGGTGATGAAGTGGTTGCTGCCAAACAGGATTATCCAAACATGATCAATGCCTATAAACAAAGAGAAATGCGGGATGGAATTAAAATGGTATGGATCAACCTGGAATTACCGAGTGAAGATGAAAATTATATGGTGAGTCAATATGTGAATGCATTCACTTCAAAGACCAAAGTGGTTCATATTACCCATATCATTAATTGGAACGGGCAGATATTGCCGGTAAAGAAAATTGCAGCCGAAGCACATAAAAGAGGTATCGAGGTAGTGGTGGACGGTGCACACAGTTTTGCCCATTTTGATTTTAAAGTTCCTGACCTGGATGCCGATTATTTTGCCGCCAGTTTGCACAAGTGGTTGTATGCACCCATCGGCAGCGGCATGTTATATATAAGGAAAAGCAAGATCAAAAATATCTATCCGTTATTTGCAATGGGTGATCCGTTAAAGGATGATATCCGCAAATTTGAAGCCCTGGGTACAAGACCCATGTTCATCGAGCAAGCCATCGGCAAGTCGCTGGAGTTTCATGAAATGATCGGCAGCGAAAGAAAAGAAAAGCGGCTTCATTATTTAAAGAATTACTGGTTTGATAAAGTAAAGAATATCCCAAAAGTAAAACTGCATACATCTTTTGATCCCAAATGGGGTTGCGCCATCGGCAATGTATCTGTGGAAGGAAGAAAAGTGGGAGAGCTTGATAGTTTCCTGCTGGATAAATACCGGGTGCATGCGGTAGGCATTGAATGGGAAAATATTCATGGCGTGAGGGTGACACCGAATGTTTATACAACGTTGAAGAATTTGGATGTGCTGGTGGAGGGGATCACAGCGTTCGCAAAAAGCTAAACCCCGAAGGGGTGTGATTAATATAGAAAATAAATTAAGAATGTATTTAAATCCCGAAGGGATGGCATTTTGATTTTTATGTCACCCCTTCGGGGTTTTATTTTTTCATAATTCGTAAACTATATTAATAATATCCCTTCGGGATTATGATGAAAGCAGTTTAAATTACGGCGTTAACAGCGATTTAATTGATGTCTATACCACTCACCAACCGCAAAATAAATTTAGTGCAGGCCACTTCTATCAACATGATAGATATGGTAGGCATTGGTCCTTTTGTGGTGATGCCCTTTGTTGTAGCACAGTTCAACAGCGGTCTTTTTATATGGGCATGGATCTTCGGGTCCTTCACTGCATTGATGGATGCTATGATCTGGAGTGAGCTGGGCGCAAAATATCCGCTGGCAGGCGGCACTTATAATTTTCACCGTATTGCTTTCGGGGAAAAAGGCGGGAGGCTGATGAGTTTTTTATTTGTCTGGCAAACTTCTATACAAGCTCCGCTGGTTGTTGCTTCAGCATCGATCGGCTTTGCCCAATATCTTACTTATATCGTTCCGTTGCATTGGTGGGAGCAGAAAATGGTTTCCGGCGGATTGGTGATACTTGCATTTCTTTTATTGTACCGGAAGATCGAAACGATCGGTAAGATATCCGTGATAATGGGGACTATTGTTATTCTCACTATTACCTGGATCATCATTAGTGGATTGATGCACCAGCAACAAACACTAAAACTTATCCCATCCGGAAATGAATCTTTTTTCAGCCTGGCATTCTGGGCAGCCATTGGCCATGCGTCTGTGAAAACAGTTTATTCTTACCTCGGTTATTACAATGTTTGTCATTTAGGTGGGGAGATCAAGAACCCCGGCAAGAATATTCCCCGGAGTATTTTTATTTCGATCATTGGCATTACCACATTGTATTTGCTGATGAATATAAGTGTAATGGGAGTGATGCCCTGGCAATCGGTAAATGCAAATGATAAATACCTGGTCAGTTCTTTTATGCAGCACTTATATGGCAATACGGCCGGTATCATTGTTACGGTGCTGATCCTTTGTATCGCCTTCTCATCTTTGTTTGCAGTGGTGCTTGGTTATTCAAGGGTTCCTTATGCAGCAGCTGTGGACGGGAATTTCTTTAAGCCATTTGCCAAACTGCACCCGACAAAAAATTTTCCTTACATCTCATTGATTGTTTTATGTGCATTAGGTTTTGTATTTAGCCTCTTATTCAAATTATCAGAAGTGATAAGCTCTATCCTGGCCATGCGTATCATTGTGCAATTTATTGCACAGGG
>DATHDV010000119.1:0-4039 GCA_035318845.1 Chitinophagaceae bacterium | reverse complement strand
TCTTTGACCCGGTTGAGATCGGTTTTAAAGCAGCTTTATGGGAAGAAAAAAAATTATTGCCCAAAACTTCATTAATAGTTAGTCTTGGGATTCCTGCTCTCGCCTCTGAACCATTTAAGACGGACCATCTTATTCCTTCGTTTCGATTCACCCTGCAAAATTCAATCAATGACCATATTGGCATCGGTTACAATTTAGGTGCTGAATGGGATGGCTATACCTCCACTCCCACCTGGATCTATACATTTTCGCCGGGATTTAATCTTGGCGAAAAATGGTATGCATATATTGAAGCCTTTGGTTTCATCCGGAAAAATGAAAGCCCGCAGCACAACCTTGATGGTGGCCTCGCTTATTATATCAGCAAAGATCTTAAGGTTGATATTTCAGGGGGCGTTGGCATATCAGAAGCTGCTCCGAAAAACTATGTGGCTATTGGTTTTTCATTCCGTTGCAATACCAAACACAAAAAGTAATTTATTTCTTCTTCAATGCATTCAAAAAAGTCCTTTCAAAACTTACCAACCAGCTGTTGGTGGACATTCTCGACATATTACCACTTACCTGGAAGCGGTATCCAATATTTAGTTTCGCATTGCTGTTGAATATAAATTGTATGGCCGGGGCGAGGTCAACACAATACTTCTTGATATCCAGCGTTTGTTCTGCCAGCAATTCAGTATAAAGATTAATGTTGAGTTGCTTGTAATTGGTATATTCTTTCGGAATTAAAAGATAACCGGCCGATAAAGAATAATTCATAGACTGGTAGGCACGGGCCGGGACATAGATGACATCACTTTTTCTTGACCGATCCAATACCTGCACATGAGAGATCGTTCCTGATAAAGCCAGTTTATTCCAGAGTTGTGTGGCGATAAGTCCCAGTTCCACCCCGTTCTTATCTCCCATCAATGTAATTTCATCGTAATGAAAGGGCGCCCTCGTTGCACTTCCATCAATAAATACCGCCATCCGGAAATGTTTATGTATCTCATCATGCGATAAAAAACGGTACTTGGCATAAAGACTAAAAGATTCATACGTGAGTTCATCCGTATGCATGTTACTTATCGTTGCACCGACATGCACCATGATTTTTTTACTGAACCCAAACATCACTTGCGGCATGAAGCGTTGTGAGAACCGGCCGTAGATATTATCCGTGGTTACAAAATGACCGGTAAGCTTGCCGCTAATAGAATGAGCCGGCATATTGGATGCAGGCTCTGTAAAAACATAAAGCTCCTGCGCATTTACTTTAACAAAAAGAAAGAAAAAAATAATCAGGGCAAACAGCTTTTTCATATTGGTTTTATCAATCTTCTAAAAGATCCTTCAATGCTTTCTCCAGTTGTTTACCCCTCAGGTCCATGGCTATGAATTTTCCATCTTTATCGATCAGGTAAGAAGTTGGTATTCCATATAAACCCCATTGTGCAACAATTTTTGCATTCCAGTCGCCGGGATCATTTACCTGCAGCCAGTTTATTTTATCCTGCCTGATAGCTTTGAGCCAGTTATTCCTGCCGGCATCAATAGAAACGGCGAATATTTCAAAACCCTTTTCTTTGTATTTAGGATACAGTTTTGTCAATTCTTTGTTTGAACTGCGGCAGGGCCCGCACCAGGATGCCCAGAAATCCAGCAAGACCACTTTGCCTTTCAGCGATGAAAGCCTGATGGTATCACCATTCGCTGCAGGCAAAGCAATATCGGGAGCATCATAGCCCTGCCTGATCTGTGCTTTTACCTGCGATGAGGCGAGAAGAATTAAAGCAATAAAAAAAATTCTTTTCAAATTTATCATTCGGTCCGGTTTTAAAAGTTTCTCTCCTCCGCGAATGGGAGGAGAGAAACAAATATGCTAAATAGTAACATGGTAAACCCTTGCTGACGCAGGTATGCCATCCTTTACACAACAGGAAGCTGCTTTGCCTGTCTGAACACAACTCATTTTTGTAGCGGAACTGTATTTTTTGAATTGTTTTTCCGTTACAAAACCCTTATCCACCACGGCAATGGTCTGCTCGCCATTCAATACCTGGCTTTTTACATTCAGGAAATGAAAATTCTCGTTCCCGATCTTTACATGCTGGTCAGCAGCAATTTTCACTTCATTGAAATTCCCTGTTAGTTTCAAACTGCCCACAGAGAACCCGGCATCCTCCACCGCATCTTTCAGCGCATCGATATCCACTTCCGCATCTTTTTTGAAAACAATGCCAAAAGAAGAATTCTTGATATCCGGTTTCACCGATTCAACAAAGGGAACCTTCTGCAATGCTTTATTAATAGCATTGCTGCACATGGCACAGGTAAGACCGGTTGCCTGCAGTGTTGCCGTAGTAAACTGGGCATTGGATGAAAAGGCAGTAAGGGCCATTGCCAATATCAATAACAACTTTTTCATTTCTTAATTATTAGCTGTTATTATTCTGACTTTTTGCAGCAATCTTTACCATCGTGGCCTTCTTTAGTGCACTTACCATCTTTGCAGCAATCCATTTTTGCTCCATCTTTTTTGCAGCAGTCCATTTTTTTACCATCTTTCTTGCAGCAATCAGCCTTTGCTTCATTGGTAGTAGCCGCTCTATCATATTTGCAGCATGAATGAAGTTTGTTATAGGATTCATTGCTGGCCGTTGCACCTGCATTATCATATCCAATTGAAGCGATCTTCTCCTGGATCTTGGCTGTATTGGTGCTGCTGCTTGTGTAAGTGACCGTGAGGATCTTGGTATCTACATCCCATATCGCGGATTTGGCTCCTGCTTCTTTGGCTGCTTTTTCAATTTTTGATTTACACATGCCGCAATTACCCGATACTTTAAAAGTTTCGGTTGTTGCCTGGGCAAAAGATACTGAGGCAAAAGCCATCAATAAGGCGGCAAAAGAAAATATTCTTAACGTTTTCATGATCATTTATTTTAGATTTATAAAACTTGGTGACAAAATACAAATAAACACTGGTATTCCGGCAACTACCGGAATCGCCACAAAGATCTTGTGAATCTAAATCCTGAAAACATTGATCTGCAGGTAAGTGTCCTGTGCAGATAACAAGGGTGGAGAATGATTGTGAAAATGTCTTTGCTCATTAATATTATAAAAAGCAGCAGTAATAAATTCAGAAGGGATATTTACCGTTGCATCAATGGAAGGAAGTTCATAAGTAAAACCTGTAATTGTATTCTGATCCTGCACCAGTTTAACCACCTTTACTTCATCATGACAGCAACCATTTGATTTTTTTGTATGCATCCCGCATTTGCCACAAAATTTTTTTTCCGTTGCAAACAATTGAGTGGATGCAAGGCGGTTCATGCAATAATGATAGTTGATGATCACCCCGCAGCTTACTGCCAGGTAACAAAGAAGTGCTATGGAGATCACTAATTTTTTCACCGGATACAAAGGTAGTATCAAATTCCAATTATTACCAGTAGTATTTCGCAGAATTTTACGAATGGCAATGAATTGGGCATCAATTAACAAAGCTCCAATAGATACCGATCCTGATCTGTAAACCGGGTAAAGGATAGCCGGGTGCCACCAAATTATTATTGGTAAACCCGAAACCACCCATGTTTCTTGCAGCATTCAGGTTCTCAAACCTGATATATGCTTTAAACGGTTTGATCCTGAAATGCACATAAGCTGAAATATCAGGCAAGGGGTTGCTGATCGTAATACTATCCTGGTAAAAGAACTGTCCCAATACCGGCGAATAGTTATCTGCTTTGTAGGGTGAACGGTAGCGAACCTCCAGCCCCATTGCAATATCCAGGTTTTTAAATCCAAGATTGCCTTCATAACCTATGCGGTTGCGGGAATATATCGTGGGCACATGTACCGGTGCATTACCCACAACCTGCTGGAAGTAAAGTTCCGCATGCCATTTCCAGCGCTTTCCCAGGCTGATTGTTTTTTGCAAAGCGATCTGCAAGACATTGAATATGGAACTTTCCTGTTGAAACTGGTAATATTTACTGATATAAGAATAATTGGTCAGCAAATAATAATGGCCCGAAAGATT
>DATHDV010000118.1:0-30848 GCA_035318845.1 Chitinophagaceae bacterium | reverse complement strand
AGCTTACCCACGCATGTTCAAAATGCCATAATAATTACCATTGGCATCTCTCCTTAAAGGTTTATTTGCTGCAATGGCATTTTGAACATGCGTGGGTAAGCTTCCTGTATATATCACAGGCGTCATAGGATCCATTACGGTAGCGCTACTTAAAATAGAACCAAATTCTGTGTTATCAGAAATGGCTCTTCTTTCGTGATGCGAAAAGGATATGTGCTCTCCAACTAAAAGCCAGTTCTTTACTTTGTGTTCGCTATTCAGGCGAACCGTGTAACGTTTAAACTGTGCTTTTTTGCCGCCTACGATACCATCCTGGGTGAATATATTTCCGCCGATATAATAAGTTGACTTATCACTTCCACCACTGAATGATAATGAATGATGCTGCTGGGGAGCAGTTTGGATAACTTCATTTATCCAGTCTGTGCCATTACCAACAGCAGCCACATCAGCCAGTGTAGGGGCGCCATTTACACCCGCTTCTGCCAGGTATTGCTGGTATTGCGGTGCATTCATCATTTTAATGTAATTATCTTTTATTGATTGCTTCCCATATTGCGCAGCATAAGTGATCTCGCCTGAATTTTTTTTGCCGCTCTTGGTGGTGATCATGATTACGCCATTAGAACCCTCGGAACCATATATGGCTGCAGAAGCCCCATCTTTTAATATCTCGACAGATGCGATCTCAGAAGGGTCAAGAGATTCGATACCTCCGGACTTAATACCATCTATAATATAGACCGGACCCGTGTTATTATTAGAAGCAGTACCCCTGACCCTTACACTTAATCCTGCCCCGGGTTGGCCGGATTGGGGCAAAATTGTAACCCCCGCAACCCTGCCCTGGAGCGCCTGCTCTAGACGGGTATTTGAAACTGTATTTAATTGGTCGGCTTTAACCGAAGAAATAGCGCCTGTTAAAAGGCTTTTTTTCTGTTGTCCATAGCCAATTACGACTACCTCATCAAGTATGCCTGATCCCTGCACCAGGCTGAAGTTCTGAGTTCTATCAGCATTTACAGTTCGTTCTAAACTGACCATGCCAACATAGGTAATAAGCAATACAGAGCCTTGTTTTGGAACAGAGATCGTATAATTCCCGTTGGCATCTGTAATAGTTGAAATGGTAGTCCCTTTGACCGAAACAGTAACCCCTGCAAGAGGGGCATTGGTCGTTTGGGATGTGACCTGGCCTGAGATTGAGAAGCCTTGCGCAAAGGCTTTATGCATACCCATAATACATAGGAAAGCACATAACAAAGTAGCAGCTTTAAGTTTCATGAGCAATCGTTTTGAGTGTTTTCTAAAAATCGAAATCAAGAATATAAATCTAAAGACTAATTGCTCAGATAAAAAATAAAGGGATACATCTCTACTACTTCAGTTTCTAATAAACAGCGGTTTGCAGGAAATTTTACTACATCATTACTACATCATCACAGTTTTTGTACTTTCACATTGTATTCTAATTGTCATGAGAAAAAAAATTCCCTTTTTTTTTACATTCCTTGTATTTAGCCATTGCTATTCTCAAAATACCATTGGTCTTCCTGATATTCTCAATTATACTAAACAGAGTTATCGCGGAGGTGCTCAAAACCGGCAAATAAGGCAGGACAAAAAAGGGGTTCTTTATTTTGCTAATAGTGAAGGGGTCATGACTTTTGACGGGATCAACTGGAAGACCTATCCTCTTCCTAATAAAAGTATAGTAAGATCTCTTGAATTTGGCCCTGACAATAAACTTTATGTAGGTGGCCAGGATGAGTTCGGGTACTTTTCACCTGATGAGAAAGGGCAACTGGTCTATCATTCGTTAAAATACCTCCTCCCGGTTGAAGAGAGATCCTTTACAGATGTTTGGGAAATATATTTTTACAGGGACTGGATATTCTTCCAAACCAGCAATAACATTTACCAAATAAGCGGAACTCACAGCAGTATATATAAAAGTACCCATTGGCGATTTATTACTGTTTGTAACAACCGGCTAATTGCACAGGACTACAATAAAGGTCTGCTCAGTTTCCAAAACGGAGTTTGGGCTCCTTTTTTGAAAAAAACCGAATTGCCTGAAGATTATTTTGCGACTTCGATAACTGAAATCGGGCAGGATAGTGCTATAGTCACCACGGTAAAGAACGGGGTTTTTCTGCTTATTGGTGATGATATTATACGGATGCAATCTCCGTTCCTGGACCATATTTCCAGCACCCATATCTCCTCATCGATCATGGTGAACCAGGACCATATTGCCCTTACTACCAACCTGGATGGTTGCTATATCATTGACAAAAAAGGAGCGTTGATCCAAAAATTTTCGGTAAAGGAAGGGCTGCAGAATAACAATATACTTGCCATATTTCTTGACAAAGAAAGGAACCTGTGGCTGGGGCTGGATAATGGAATTGATTTTATTGCTTACAACAATGCCATCAAACATATCTACCCTGATTACCTGAACGAAGGTTCAGGGTATGCCGCCAGTATCTTCAACAATGAATTATACATTGGTACCTCAAATGGATTGTACAAAACAAGTATCTCTGATGAAAAAGATCTCAGCTATGTGAAAGGTTATTTTTCCCCGGTTTCAAATACCCAGGGGCAGGTATGGAATTTATCCCAGGTGAATGGCAAATTATTAATGGGACACCACGATGGGGCTTTTGTCATTGCGAACAATACCGCAATCCCAATCGATAATAGTTCCGGGTTCTGGACCTTTCTCCCTTTTTATAATGTTTTACCCTCTTCTGTTATGATCGCAGGGACCTACCAGGGTATTAATTTTTACAATTATATTAATGGCGGCTTTACAAATAAAAACATTGTTGCCCACTTCGAATCAGCCAGGTTTGTATGTATGGATAACACCAACATATGGATATCCCATCCTTATAAAGGGGTTTACAGGGTTCAACTGAAGGGTAATACAGCGGAAACGAAATACTATTCCCTTCAAAACGGGATTCAATCAGCCAACGGCAATTATCTTTTCAAAATCAAGAACAGGATCATCCTGAGCACGGAAAATGGCATTTTTGAATATAGTGAACCCAACGATAAATTTGAACCTTCGGCATTCTACAATGATATATTTGGCAAAAAAAATGTCCGGTATCTAAAGGAAGATAACTCCGGCAATATCTGGTTCGTCTTTGATAAGATCCTGGGTGTGCTTGATATGTCTGCCTCAAAACCACTGATCATTTATTTCCCGGAGCTCACCAATAAATTTGTCAGCGGGTTTGAACATATTTATCCTATGAATAAGAACAATATTTTTATTGGCGGGGAAAGAGGCTTTTACCATATCAACTTTGAACAATACAAGACGATAAAATATCCTTTGCGGGTGCAGATCACTGCTGTGAAGGCGATGAATAAAAAAGACAGCTTGCTTTTTGGCGGTTACATGGGCGATGTAAACGAGGATAGTATCCCTGTAAAAATGAAAAAATCGGTTGTAAGCCATTCCTGGAACTCATTTCATTTTGAATTCGCTTCCCCGGTGTATGCACAGCAATCCAATATTGAATACAGTTATTTCCTGGAAGGATTTGATGAAAAATGGTCTGAATTTGCTAAAAAAACAGAAAAAGAATACACCAATCTTCCCACCGGCAATTATACATTTAAAGTTAAAGTGAGAAATAACCTGGGCAATGAGTCCGAGCCCGGAAGCTATTACTTTTCCGTTTTGCCACCCTGGTACCAAACTTACTGGGCCTATGGCATATACATTTGTTTTTTCTTAATTGGTGCTTACTGGGTATATAAGTACCAGAAAAATAAATTCAGGAACCAGCAAAAAAAACACGAGGAAGAACAGAAACGGTTATTGTACCTGCACCAGCTGGAAATGGAAAAAACGGACAAAGAAATTGTAAAGCTCAAAAATGAAAAACTGGAGGCAGAGATACAGCACAAGAATTCAGAGCTTGCATCGGTAGCCATGCACCTGGTGCAAAAGGGGGAAATGCTGGCCAAGATAAAAGAGCAGATAGAGCACCTGAAAAATACATCCGGGGATGTAAAAAATTCCGATGACCTGAAAAAGATCATCCGGGCATTGGGTGAAGAGGATAAGATCGATAAGCAATGGGAACAGTTTACCAAGCATTTTGATAATGTACACAGCGATTTTCTTTCTACACTAAAAAATAAATACCCCTCGTTAAGCCCGAATGAATTAAAATTATCGGCGTATTTAAGAATGAACCTTAGCACCAAGGAAATGGCACAACTGATGAATATTTCGGTCAGGGGTGTCGAGATAAGCCGCTACCGGCTACGGAAAAAACTGGGGATGTCGACGGATGTGAATTTATTTGATTTCCTGATGCAGGTATAAAGGTATTACATTGTTATCAGGAGGTCCCGAGCGGATTCGAACTCCTATTCGATCTACATAAAATAGATTCTTGCCAACTAATTGACTTTCATTAAACAGAAGCAACAATTTCTCTCCTATAATTTTTCTCTTCTCTTGATAATTTTGATCATGTCCCTGAAAGTACACCTGTCTGAAAAGATCTGCTCCAAAAGTATCAAAAAACAGAATAGGCTTTGAAACATTACATATTCACTAAAGCCCTGTCCAAATGAACATAACCGCCGTCAACATGTATAAGCTGTCCTGTAGTATGGCTTGATCTTTCGGATAAAAGAAAGGCGGCCATGTTGGCAATTTCTTCTGCTGTGGTCATCCGGTTCCCCAACGGGATCTTTGAAGTGATCTCTTTCAATTTTTTTTCTTTATCAGCCCATGAATTGATCCATTTTTCATAGAGCGGGGTCCAGCATTCTGCAACTACAATAGCATTCACACGAATACCGTATTTTAAAAGTTCGACAGCCCATTCTCTTGTCAAAGCGTTACGTCCGCCATTAGCAGCGGCATAGGCAGATGTATTACCCTGTCCCGTTTCAGCTGTTTTAGAACTAATATTTACAATAGGACCTTTTGATCTTTTTAATTCAGGCAGTGCAAACTGTGCCATCAGGTAATAATGCACAAGGTTCTTATGCAGACTTCCTATAAATTTTTCATAATCGCCCTGCTCCAATCCTACTCCATCATTTACACCGGCATTATTAACCAGCCCTTCGATGCGACCAAACTTTTCAAGCACTGCGCTCACTGCTTTTTCACATTCCCCGGGGTTGATCAATTCAGCAACAACCTGGAATGCCTGTTTGCCGGAAGCCATTATTTCATCCACCAGTTTTTTATTATCCTGTTCGTCCCTGCCAACAATAACCGGGATTGCCCCTTCAATTGCTAATACTCTTACAATACCTTCCCCGATTCCCTTGGCGCCGCCGGTAACGATGATCACTTTACCTGTTAATGCTAAATCCATGAATGTTAAGTTAACTGATAAAATTTAATTGCATTTCCTCCAAAAAATAATTGTTGTTCATTTTTAGTAAAAGAAGCAAAATAATGTTTTAGGATGTCCACTACTTCCTTATAAGAGGCAGCCAGCAGACAAACAGGCCAATCGGATCCAAATAAAATGCGACTGGTGCCAAATGATTCAACAACAGCATCCAAATAAGGCGCAAAATCTTTTTCTTTCCAGTTCGTCCATCCTGATTCGGTCACAAGACCTGACAGTTTGCAATAAACATTTTCGTATTGGGCAACCCCGGCCATCTCCTGTTTCCATTCAGTGATCTTCCTGTTCCGGATATCCGGCTTGGCAATATGATCGATTACGAATCCCTGGTCCGGGAAGGCTGCTACCAATTTTTTTGTGTATTGCAATTGATCAGGAAATATAAGGATATCATAAGTAAACCCAAATTCTTTCAATGCCCCGATACCTCTCATGAATTCCGGTTTCAGCATAAATGTTCTATCTCTTTCTCCCTGCAAAATATGCCGGAACCCTTTTACCAGTCTGAATTGTTTGTAATAAGAAAGTCGTTCTTTGATATTCTCATGCTGAAGATCGATCCAGCCGACAATGCCTTTTATAAAATCATTCTGCTTTGCCAACTCCAGTAAAAAGTTTGTTTCTTTCTCTGATTGATCAGCCTGGACAGCAATGCAGCCATCAAAATTATTTTTTTTCAATAGCGGTTGAAGATCCTCCGGCAAAAAATCTCTTTGAATAACTGACATTTCTTTGGTGATCCAGCCATCTCTTACGGGATCAAATTTCCAAAAATGCTGGTGTGTATCAATTTGCATAGGCTTTTACATATTGTTTCGCGGTGCCTAACCCTTCGATCCCCAACTCTACGACATCATCTTCTTTTAAAAAAAGAGGAGGGTTCATTCCCAGGCCTACACCAGGCGGAGTTCCTGTAGAGATGACATCACCCGGCAACAAAGTCATAAACTGGCTTATATAAGAAACAAGAAAAGGAATTTTGAAAATGAAGTTGGCCGTTGTGCTGTCCTGCATTATTTTTTCATTGACCTTCAACCACAGGTGAAGACCATTGGTATCTTCTATTTCATCCCGTGTTGCTAAAAAAGGGCCCATAGGAGCAAACGTATCACAACTTTTTCCTTTGACCCATTGACCATTTCTTTCCAACTGAAACTCCCGCTCACTGAGGTCATTATGCATGCAATACCCCGCTATATAATTCAAAGCATCCTTTTCATTTATATAAGAAGCTCTTTGCCCGATCACAACGGCCAACTCTACCTCCCAATCTGTTTTTTTAGAGTTTTTCGGAATGACAATATCATCATTGGGACCCATCAATGCAGTGGTGGATTTGAAGAATATAATGGGTTCCGCAGGTATAGATGCGCCGGTTTCCTTAGCATGATCAGCATAATTCAACCCAATGCAAATGATCTTTGAAGGCCGTGCAAAAGGACTTCCCAGGCGGACTGTTTCAGAGATCTTTGGTAATTGTGTCTTATTGGCGTTAATGAATTTTTCTAACCGATCGAGGCCATTGCTTCCGAAGAATTGTTCGTTGTAATCTTCCCCAAATACAGAAGTATCATAATATTCATTGTCAATGATAACCCCGGTTCTTTCCTTGTTAATTTCGCCAAAGCGGATCAGTTTCATGCCTTATCAATTATTTAATTTGATAAACCCGCCATCGATCGGGTAATCACAGCCGGTGATAAAGGATGCTTCATCAGAACACAGGTACAGGACCAGGTAAGCGATCTCTTCCGGTATTGCCATCCTTCCTATCGGTTGTGTTTTTGAAAGCTTTTCAAACATTTCCTTTTCTTTCCCGGGATAATTCTTCTTTAGAAACCCGTCTACAAAAGGAGTATGAACTCTTGCCGGAGAGATACAATTGCTTCGTATACCTTCGCGGATATAGTCCTTTGCTACGGATAAGGTCATAGCATATACAGCTCCTTTGCTCATAGAATAAGCAAACCGGTCCGGCAGTCCTACATTATTGGCGATGGAAGCGAGGTTCAGGATCACACCCGTTTTTTTTTGTCTCATGAAAGGTATTGCAGCCTGCAGGCAATTATACACTCCTTTTACATTGACATTGTATATCCTGTCGAAATCAGTTTCAGGAGTATCCTCTACATTTCCAACATGCGAAACACCAGCGCTGTTCACTAAAATATCAACCCCCCCGATCTCACTGAAAATTTCTTTCACCTGCGATTGAGAAGAAACATCACAAACCTGCGCACTTGCTTTTCCATTATTTTGCTTTATCTCCTGTACTGTTATACCGGCTGCTTCTTCATTCAGGTCGATCACATATACTTCTGCACCCTGTTTCGCAAATAAAAAAGCAACAGCTTTTCCAATTCCGCTCCCTGCACCCGTGACAGCCGCTTTTTTACCATCCAGCCTGAACATGCTTTTAACTTTTACTAAAAAATATTTTGAATGTACAACATGGAACAAGGGGTTACGGAATTACGAAGTTAACCACTTCATCATTCAACATTCCTCGTTGAATATTCTACAGAGACACACCCCGTTTCCAGGGAATAAAATCATCTTGTCCCAATAAAACGGCTTTGGGGATTATCTCTCCACTGGCAACTTTGATACAGTTCTCGAGTATCTCTTCTCCCATTTGTTCAATCGATTTTTCACCGTTTATGATCCCACCGGTATCGATATCGATAATATCGCTCATTCTTTTCGCCAGGGATGAATTGGTAGCAATTTTTATAGTCGGTGTAACTACATTGCCCGTAGGCGTGCCCAGGCCCGTAGTGAATAAGATCAAAGTCGCTCCGGAGGCAGCTTTCCCGGTGGTAGCTTCTACATCATTACCTGGTGTGCAAACAAGGCTAAGCCCTGACTTAGTAGCTGGTTCTGTATAATCCAAAACATCTACAACCGGTGAAGTACCGCCTTTGCGGGCTGCACCAGTTGATTTAATGGCATCCGTGATCAAACCATCCTTAATGTTACCCGGTGAGGGGTTCATATGAAAACCGGAACCCACTTTATTAGCCAGTTCATCATAAGATCTCATCAGGTGAATGAATTTATCGGCTACGTTGCTATTAACACATCTATCGATCAGGTCTTGTTCCGCACCGCACAACTCGGGAAATTCTGCGAGTAACACTTTTCCTCCAAGCCCCACTAAAAGATCGGAAGCATATCCAACAGATGGATTCGCGGAGATCCCGCTAAAGCCATCGCTGCCGCCGCATTTCACCCCGATTGTTAACGCACTCAGCGGGGCCGGCTCTCTTTCGATCTTATCGATCTCGGTCAACCCGTTAAATGTTTTACGGATGGCATCAAAGATAAGTTGCTCTTCGCTTTGCGATTTTTGTTGTTCAAAAATATACAGGGGTTTATCAAAAGAAGGGTTACGTTTTTTAAGATCCTTCAGGAAAAAATCTGTTTGCAAGTGCTGGCATCCCAGGCTTAAAACAGTTACACCGCCTACATTGGGATGATCTGCATAAGCAGCCAGCAAAGAACTTAAAGTGGCCGCATCCTGGCGGGTACCTCCGCAGCCGCCCGAATGGTTGAGGAATTTGATGCCATCCACATTTTTAAAAAACCGTTCTTTCCCGTTTGATGAAGCGACAGGAGCAATATTATTAATATCATCACCTTCTTTACAGGCAGATAATAATTGCTGAGTGAAGCGACGGTATTTATCACCTATGGCATATCCCAATTCCTTTTGCAATGCATCCTTGATCATGTCAAGGTTCCTGTTCTCACAAAAAACCATAGGAATGAATACCCAGTTATTAGCGGTTCCTACTCTTCCGTCAGTACGTTTATACCCTTTGAATGTCCTGTTCCTGAATTTCGAGACATCCGGCGATTGCCAGTGAGATCTATACCCGCGATAAGTATATTTTCCCGCTGCATGTTTGGTATTCTGGGTTGTCATCAATTCTCCTTTCGGAATATCTGATTGCAGCTTTCCGACCAGGGTGCCGTACATGATCACTTCATCTCCCGCCTTCATATCATGGATGAATATTTTATGTTTGGCTCCTACATACTGTTGCAGTATCAATGTCTCGTTATTAAATGAAAGAGCGGTTCCTGAAGGAAGATCTCTTAATGCAACCAATACGTTATCCTCCGGGTGAATTTGCAAATAGGGTTGTATCCCTTCTTTAACTATCATATTTAAAATTCAGTTAGTTCGAAAATTTTATTCATCAGCACCCATTTCCCGCCTGTGGCTGCATCCGGTAAGGGTTGCTGGTATTTCCACATTAATTCTTCCCATTCCTGCACTTTTCGATTGTCTTTGTCCGATTGTTGTTTTGTTTCGAAACTAAAATCATCATGTACTTCCATGATCATGAACAACCTTGTTCCGTGCCGGTATATTTCCATTTCTACAATACCCGTTTCCTTTATTGACCTTTTTACTTCGGGCCAGACCGCTTTATGATGTTCTTCATATTCCCGGATAAGTTCCGGGTCATTCTTCAGATCAAGTGTAAGACAATACCGCTTCATTCGATTTTATTTTATAGCCATGAACAGCGAAAAGGAAGACAAAGACAAAGCAAACCAGCGGAACGATATACGAAAATGCTGTCGAATTTGACTGGGCTAATGAGCCCATGACATAAGGTACCAGTGCACCGCCCACTATCGACATAATAATAAACGATGATCCTCTCTTCGTATAAGCACCCAGGTTTTTTACACCCAATGCAAAAATGGTCGGGAACATAATGGACTCAAAAAAGAAGATAGCCATCAATGCGTATACCGATACAATTCCCTGTAACCAAACTACCCCGGCACAAAGGACTATATTTAAAAAAGCATACAGGGCAAGGAGTTTGTTCGGCGATATGAATTTCATAAGTGCCGTACCGGCAAATCTCCCGATGGTAAACAATAATAAGCTTCCCGAAAGAAGATAAGCGGCCCGTTCATTGCTAATGCCCAGGTCCTTTTCAGTACAGTAATTGATGAATAGAGCTGCAATTCCTACTTGTGCCGCCACATAAAAGAATTGTGCAACAATCGCCCAGACAAAATGCTTATGCTGAAACAATCTTTTACCCGCATGTGTTCTCTTGTCAACTACTAATTCTTCTTCTTTTACTTCAGGCATGGAAGTGCGAATAAATAAAAAAGCAACGATCAATACCAGAACAGCAATGGCTATATAAACAAATTTGACCGATCCAAGTTGTGATGCATGGGCAGATGATTTACTACCAAAAAATAATGCTCCCCCGATAATAGGCCCGATAAATGATCCTACACCATTAAAACTTTGCGAAAGATTTAAACGGAATTCAGAAGTTTCGGGATTGCCAAGAACAGTGATATAGGGATTCGCTGCCGTTTCCAAAAAGGTTAACCCGCTCGCCAGTATGAATACAGCCAGCAGGAAAAAAGGAAAACTCGCATTTTGTGCAGAAGGATAAAACAATAAAGCGCCGCAGGCATAGAGCAACAATCCGAGGATAATACCTTTGCGGTAACCCGCCTTACTCATAAACAATCCTGCCGGTAGTGCAATTAAAAAATAGGCTCCGAAATAAGCAGCCTGCAATAAAGTGGAACGCTGCTTGGTAATGTTTAAAGTTTCCTGGAAATGCTTATTAAGCACATCTAATAATCCATAGGCCAGGCCCCAGAGAAAAAACAGCGAGGTTACCAAAATGATTGGTAAGATATAGTTCGGCTTATTATTCATACAGCAAAATCTTGGCAATCGGCGCTGAAATCGGCTATTGAGCTTAAGCAGCCTGGATTGGTTCGAGATCGTATAACAAATAAAGAATGAAACTGGGTTGTATCAGTACACAGGATTGCCTAACCATTCAACTATTTTAGCATTAGGATGGACGCTCCCAACCGCCTTTACGTGAAGGCTTTAGAATTCAAAGTAACCAGGCGCAAAGACTGTAAAAACAAGCACCAAGAATATCTTTTTTTATCCCGGTCCCGGGCAAAACCGGAAGGAGATGGACCGAACATCCTTGTCTTATTAAATTTTTATTACCAAAATTTTTGAAACCATCCTAAATAAGCTAATTTGGTATGATTCTTATTCTTTTTACCTTTTTTAAGTTAATTAAGCTTAATGAGACCACAGTTACTCAAAGTTTTAAAAGGACCGGGGCATTCATTCAGTATAAGGCGGGACCTGGTCCCTCACATCAATAATCGCTGGCACTACCACCGCGAAGTGGAACTTATTCATTTTAAAAAAGGCGATGGGACCCAGTTTATCGGAGATAATATAAAAAGATTCAAGGCGGGTGATGTGGTTCTTGTTGGCTCCAACCTGCCCCATTACTGGCGGTTTGATGATGCGTATTTTGAAGAAAACCCAAGGACCACTGCGGATGTAAGGGTAGTTCATTTTTGCGAGGATTTTTGGGGAAATAATTTCCTGGACCTTCCTGAAAATGTGGGAATCAAATCAGTACTTGAAAAAGCAAAAAGAGGTTTGCAGATAACCGGTAAAACAAAACAGGGCGTTGCCGAAATCCTGGAAGAACTTCTCAATACGGAAGGGACTCAACGAATAATCTTGCTGATCAAGGCACTCCTTATTATCTGCGGATGTAAGCAACTGGAAACGTTGGCCTCGATGGGTTTTAAGCCCGATTTCATGGAATCTGAAAATGATCGCATCAATAATATTTATGATTTTACACTTAAAAATTTCAAACGGCCTATTCTGTTGGAAGAGATCGCTTCCATCGCCAATATCAGCCCCAATTCTTTCTGCCGTTATTTCAAATCCCGGACCCGGAAGACCTATTCGCAATTCTTAATAGAGATCAGGGTTGGTCATGCCTGCAAAATGCTTATTGAGAGCCATCTCAGTATTAAACAGCTTTGTTATGAAAGCGGCTTTAATAATTTTACCTCCTTTCATAAATATTTTAAGATGATCACCGGAAAAAGCCCGTTGATCTACCAAAAAGAATTTATTACAAATTAGAAACAGGCTAAAATGATTGAATAGTTGGTCAATCGCTGAAACCTTCCCCATCTGTCTATCCTGTTTCTTTGAAGTACCAGATAGTTAAAAATTAATAATGAAAAAACTTTTTGCTGTTTTGCTCCTGGGGGCAATAACCACGGCAAACGCACAAACACATTCCTTAATAAAACTTTGGGAAACAGATACAGTGGTTGCCATTCCCGAGTCCATTCTTCCGGATCTTAAGCAATCTATTCTTTACGTTTCACTGATCAACGGTGGCGGTTGGGACGCAGACGGGAAAGGTGGTATAGCCAGACTCAGTCTGGACGGGAAAACCTATGATTCCACCTGGGTCACCGGCTTAAATGCCCCGAAGGGTTTAGGCTTGTACGATAAAAAATTATATGCGGCTGACATCAGTGAAGTAGTGGTGATAGATAATAAGGATGGAAAAATTAAAAAGAAGATCGCGATTGAAAATGCAAATGGTTTAAATGATATTACAGTAGACAGCAAAGGAATTGTTTATGTATCTGATTCAAGAAAAGCAAGGATCTGGCGTATTGAAAATGATGTCCCCTCTCTTTACCTTGATAGTATAAAGGGGGTAAATGGATTAAAAGCGATCGGTGATGAGCTTTTTATCGGTGCAGGCAAAAATTTTATTAAAGCCGATAAGAATAAAGTCATCAAGAAAATTATTGAACTCCCTCAGGGCATCGATGGCATTGAGCCAATTGGCAACGGCGATTTTATTGTAACAGCCTGGAGTGGTTATATTTTTTATGTTTATGCTGACGGTCATTTTGAAACATTGCTGGATTCGCATACCGAAAAAATGAATACGGCTGATATCGGCTATGACCCCATAAAAAGGATCCTGTATGTACCAACTTTTAATGCAAAGAAAATAGTTGCTTATAGCTTGAAATAACCCGCGATGAAAAAAAGATTGCTTGTAATAATTACCTTTGCCTTATTCATCAACTCCTATGCCCAGGACTCAAAAACATTTTTAATAGATGCTACCCGCCTGCAGGAAGTAAAAAAGAAAATTCTGCAGAAAGATAAACTCACCCTCCAACTGATTGACAGTTTAAAAAAACAGGCTGATGCTTTATTGAATATGAAGCCTGTCTCGGTGATGGATAAAGCTTTCAGCCCCGTCAGCGGCAACAAGCATGATTACATGAGCCAGGCTCCCTATTTTTGGTATGACAGTACAAAAGCGAACGGACTGCCTTATATAAGGAAGGATGGAGTAAGAAACCCCGAGATATATAAGATCACCGACCGGACTTACCTGGGAAGGCTGGAAAATGCTTCCCGCATATTATCTCTTGCATGGTATTTAACCGGCGAAGAGAAATTTGCTGAAAAAGCCGCGAAATTATTACATACATGGTTTTTAGATGAAGCAACAAAAATGAACCCTCATCTTGAGTATGGTCAGGCTATTCCTGGTATCAATACAGGAAGAGGTATCGGTATAATTGAAACGATCGCACTGATCGGTATCGCTGACGCCGCTGGTCTTCTCAATGGTTCAAAATCATGGACAACAATTGATCACCAGGCACTGCAACAATGGTATTCGCAGTACCTCAATTGGTTGCTCACCAGTAAGAATGGTACTGATGAACATAATGCTAAAAATAATCATGGCACCTGGTATTACGCACAGGTAATTGATTTCGCTTTATTCACCGGTGATAAACAAAAAGCAAGACAATTGGCGGAAGAAAGTAAAAAAAGACTCGACAGCCAATTGACCAAAGAAGGGAAACAGCCATTGGAATTAGAAAGGACCAATGGGCTCGGTTACAGTACCATGAACCTCAGAGGTTGGTTTGCCGTAGCAACGCTGGCTGAAAAAACAGGAGTAGATCTGTGGAATTACAAAACAACAGAAACAGTTGGTTTGCGTACTGCATTTGATTGGCTGATGCCTTATGCAATAGGAGAAAAGAAATGGGAATATCAACAGATCAGCAAATACAATAAAACCGATATCTATCCTCTGCTTCTGCAGGCTGCCAATAAATTTAAAGACGATCATTACCTTAATTACTCCAATGAAATAAATAAAGAGGACAACGACCTCCTTACCGCACTGTTGTATCGAAATTAAAAAACTCAGACCGTCTAAAAACTGACTAATGACTACAGACTAAACAGTGGGCTCCCATCCTTTCTCGTAAGTTCTTTTCCACAGACCCATCGCCTCCTTATCCTGTAATATATGTCCATTCACCGGGTCGCAATCAAGTTTACGGCCAACACGCTGGGCAATATTCGCCAGGTGGCAAAGCAGGATGCTTTTGCTGGCCTCATTCACCGGCGAGTTCAGTTTAGCTTCTCCGCGGATGGACTGCAGGAAATTTTCCAGGTGGTACAATTCAATTTTGCCGCTTGCACTGACTGCATTTGTTGCATCCGTTTTCACTTCCGATTTAACTTCTTTTACCAACTTATTCTTATCATCAAATATCCTGTAATCACCACCGCCATTATTTACCAATGTCCCTTTGTCACCATAAATAATAAACCCGCGACCTGAGCCCTCGACAGGAAAGTTATTGCAACTGCGTCCTTCCCAGGTGATCGCTTTATTATTGGCAAATTCAAAACTGGCAACCTGGGTATCGGGTGTTTCCCAATCATCTTTATAAGCATAGCGTCCCCCGGAAGAAGCGACATGTACAGGATAATCCACATCTAAGAACCAGCGACAACAATCGATCTCATGCGTACCATTGTTACAGGTCTCCGAAGTGCCCCAATGCCAGAACCAATGCCAGTTGTAATGAACAAGATTGTCCTTATAATCCATTCGTGGGGCAGGTCCCTGCCATAGATCAAAATCAAGCGTGGCGGGCACTGGAATTTTTTTACCAATGCCGATCGGCTTGCGGTTATTAGCATACCATGCTTTTCCAAAATAAGCATTGCCGATAATACCGGCCTTCACTTCATTCACGGCTTCGATCAAAGTGGGATAAGAACGGCGCTGATTACCCATTTGGATAAGCTTGCCATATTTTGTCATCGCAGCTGCCAGTAACTCTCCTTCATAAGGATTGTGACCGCAGGGTTTTTCAACATATACATGTTTTCCATGAGCAACGCCCAACAGGGAAGCAGGTGCATGCCAGTGGTCGGGTGTGGCGATAACTAATGCATCAAAATCTTTTTTAGTAACAAGTTCCCGGATATCTTTAATAATAACAGGTTTCCGGGATGCGTTTTTCAGTGCATCCAGGCCATTCTTAATAGCTCCATCTTCTACGTCACAGATATAAGCTACTTCCACATCGGGAAATCCTGAAAAACACTGGGCCAGGTAAGCGCCGCGGCTGTTCACCCCCATCACGGCAACAATGACCTTATTGCTTGGTGCCAATTTCCCGAAAACAGGGAAGTTGAGCAGGGTAATACCTGCTGTTGCCAGCGAAGTATCTTTTATAAACTTTTTCCTGTTCATAAGCAGTTAATTTATTCGCAAATAATGTTATTTCAATTCTTTGATCTTGATACTCCGAAAACTTACTGCATCGCCATGATCCTGCAACAGGATATGACCTTTGGGGGCTTCGCCAAAGTTTGGCCATATTTTGTATTTACTGATCGCAACAAGATCACGGTATGCAGGTGAGCCGCGATCATACTCCAGTACCTTTATTCCATTCAACCAATGCTCCACATGATCATTGGGATAAACAACAATGCGGCCGCGGTTCCATTGTCCCGGTGGATTGAAAAATCTTTTTTCCTTCACAGCGGGAATGAGATCATACAGCGATGCCAATGTACGATTGCCGTCACGTCCCAGTTTTGCATCGGGGTGTAATGAATCGTCCAGCAACTGGTATTCAAGACCGATCGCTGAACCCTTGTTATTTTCGGTCAACGTCACAAAATATTTTACTCCGCTATTAGCTCCCGGCGACAATTTAAAATCAAACGTGAGATCAAAGGCACTGTATTCTGCGACTGTAACAATATCACCTCCATTGGTCGCTTCTTTACCACCGGAAGCTTCTACTATAAGTTCCCCTTCTTTGATGAGCCATCCTTTTTCCGGGAAGCCTTTCTGGTAAGCTCCTTTCCAACCTTTGCTGCTTACCCCATCAAACAATAAATGCCATCCATTCTTTTTTTCCTGTTCGGAGATATTATTCAGCAGGGTATTCACGACAAAAATATTTTTGGGGAAAGGGGTTAATGTGATATTACTTGTCCGGATACGGATATTCTTCCAATAAATTTTTTTACCTGCCAGTTTGGGATCTTTAATATTATGCACCTGCAAAGCAATAAAACCAGGCCCCGTCGCAGAATCTACAAGATAACTGGCCGCTATACCATTCAGCCAGGTACAGATTATATTACCCTTACATTCAATTCTTATTTTATTGTACCCGCCTGGTTTGAATGCGCCTTGTGCATCCCGGTTCAGTGTAAGCGGGTACAACCATAATCTTCCCTGTTCATCATAAATACCGCCACTCCATTTCCGGGAAGTGCCATCGATCTCGTATTGGCAACCGGTCACTTTTCCTTTCCCCTCATCGAGGTGGCTACGCAACTGGATACCTGAATTCATCGTACTGTCTTCTATCCTGGTTTCGAGTTCAAGAATAAAATCACCGTAAGGTTTTTCGGTAGCAAGAAAGCTATTGACAGTTCCAACTGTGGCTGTACCCACGATGTCGCCGTTCACCACTTCGTAGCGGGCTGTTCCGGTAAGTTGTTTCCAGCCCTGCAGCGTTTTCCCGTCAAAAAGGTTGATCCATTTGCCTGGATTTTTTTGTGCTTCTGCAGGATGAAGAATGAAAAGAGAGGTGATCAGTAAAATAAAGAATTTTCTCTTCATAGCAGGTCAAGTTAAACTGGATTATTTAATGTGAAACAATAAGCAGCCCGCACAATCTAAATTACAAATATTACTCCTGGAAACTTCATCTAAAAGATCTTTTTATCAATTTGCTTCAGGTTTATATCCTTCACTCCCGTCATTTTTTGAATATCTATTTCCTGCACATTTCTTAACATCAGGTAAGGCGCATCGGCTGATTTCTGGGCCTGGATATCGTAGAGAATGGCACCATTGACGTTATCCAGAATAAATGGTGGACGAAAATCATCCTGCATAAAATGGATCTGTACATCATGCAGCTTTAGATTTTTTACATGCCGAAAGAAAAATCCGTAGGAAGGCATCGTCTTCCAGCGCATGGGTTCTGGATAATCTTTTTCATATTCGGGAACAATACGATTTACTGAATCTTTTGGCCCACCGCCTTTGTAATAGATGCGGATATTACTCAACTGCAGATCTTCAATATCATGGCCGGGCAAACCGCTGACAATGGAGCCATATTTCGAATCAACATTCCATGCCACCACATTGCTGATGATGATCCGGCGGCATTGACCAATAGCAATTGTATCGGGGCCACGCATTCTTGCACCCAGACGAATAAAGATGGGAGCATTCACTATGTTGCGCATCGTGATATTGTTGATGGTTACATCTTCAAGCAAAGCACCGTCAACAGTTTCCAGCGCCAGCCCGCGACAATGATCAAATACACAATTGCTGATGGTAATATTTTTAAATCCCCCATTAGATTCCGTTCCGAATTTTATGCGGCCCGTCGGACCATTATCGGTGCTATCATTATATTTTTTATTGCGGCGGAATGTACCATCCAGGAGGGTGCCTTCATCATAACCGCTTACCTGGCAATTCGTGATGGTGACATTTTCCGTAGCCTTTGCATAACCAAGCCCAAAAGAGCTTTTCAGACAAATAGCATCATCAAACGGTGAGTTGACCGTGCAATTGGAAATACGGACATTCTTACAGCAATCAATATCAAACCCGTCACGATTGGTATCAACCTTCAGATTATCGATGCTGAGATTATCAACCCCGGTGGCCAATATTGCAAACCAGCCACCGTGATTGATGGTGATGTCTTTTATGATCACATTATGGCAAAGCAAAAGTGCAATGGCCTTGTTGGGTTTCCCATTCCCTTTGCCCCCACTCCGGACGAGACCCTTTCCCCAGATCATGCCCGTGCCGATGATGGAGACATCATGCAATTTTTCTCCCCAGATAAAACTATTGTGCCAGTGACTGTGCCCGTAATCCTGGTAAGTGTCATTGACGCTTATCTCCGGTTTATCAAACTCCGAGGAATCTGCTGTTGCAATCAACACAGCTCCCTGGTCAAGATACAGGCAGATATTGCTTTTCAGATGAACAGAGCCGGAGAGATAATTCCCTGAAGGGAAATAAACCGTTCCACCCCCTCTCGCAGCAGCGTCTTCAATTGTTTTGTTGATGGCTTTTGTATCCAGGGTGGTCCCATCTCCTTTAGCCCCTGACTCTTTTACATTATAAAAACCGGTTGCTGATTGACCATTTGCCATGAAGAAAACGGCACAGGCAAAGAGAGTAATAAGAAATTTCATTTGTAATGCTGGTTTCATTTAAATCGTGGTTTTATTTCTTGCGACTATTATTTTAAAAAGCGGGCAATAAATCCGCCCCCGGAAACAAGATCCAATTCAATGGCATCTTTATCTGAATAGTTTTTATTTTCCATGATCACCGATGCAGGATTTGCTGCATCATCTTTTGCAATTAACGCTTTATAATTCCCTTTCAAAAATTTCAGGGGGATCTTTATTCTCTTTGGCTCAACCCCATTCATTACGGCAACAAACCACATATCTCCTTTTCTTCTTGCATAAAGTACAAGTTCTCCAATTTCGGAACCAGGAACGACAATGGTTTCATCCCATGTTGCGGGAATGCTTTTGATAATTTCTACAGCAGGGTTTGCTAAAATAGTATCGGGATTAGCCGCATAGGTTAGTAAGGGTGCAGACAAAATAGCTGCGCTTGCAATTTGGTGCGCCCAGGTTGTGTTTCTTCGCCGCTCTCCAAAATGAACAACAGTATACTCGGCAGGGCCTGCCAGCAAACGGGTGAAAGGCAAAGTTGTTTCATGAGTTGCCCTGTCCATTAATTTACTTGCTTCCATTCCTTTCACTGCCTCATAGGTGAGAGAGTTGGGATACGTTCTTGCCAAACCTGTAGGTTTATTGGCTCCATGAAAATCCAGCAGGACATGATATTTTGCTGCGTCTTTGAAAATGACCGAGTAAAGATCGATCACTTCCTTTGCTTCATGATCGAAGAAATCAATTTTTGCTCCTGTGATCCCAAGTTCATTGCATTTTCTGAAAAAAGAATCTCTTGATGCCGGGTTTCTCAAACTCTTTGAATGCTTCCACAACCAGATACTCACCCCTTTTTGTTTTGAGTAATCAACCAATTCTTTCAATTGCGCATTTGTCCATTTTGTCCAAAAGCCTTCAAGAATGTTATGCTCGAACCCCAAAACGGCTGCAGCATCGGTAAAATGTTTCATTACTTCTAACGTTCCCTCACCACCCCCATTTAGATATTTCCATACAGCACGGCCGGGCCTGATCCAGCCGGTATGAATTCCCTTTGGAAAAAGTTTTGGATCAGGAGGAGGATTGAGATCGCTGATAATATCGGAGTTGACAAGCGTATTCAGGTCTCCGATTAAAATCACTCTCCACGGAGTAGTGACATGGCCATTGATCCCGGCAGGTTTCTTTAACCTCGCGGTATCTTCAGGACTGTAGCGTAAACGATAAGGATAATTTGTTGGCACATGTTGCGGCAATCTTATCATCAAACCATTTTTTCCATTAGCCTGTAAGGTCATGCCGGGATAATTTTCTACTGCGGCTTCTGTGACAGACGCATAAACCCCTTGTGGTAATTTGAAAGTTGCAGGCGGAGCAACCCATTCCCCCTCTTTTACTTCGCCAATCCTCTTTTTTACGTGCACCCCTTCGTAATGCATTTCCATATCGTGGTACCAGAGAAAACTGCCCGTAGGAAGATTAAATACTGTTCCTTCATCCGGGATTACTTTTGGTTGTTCAGAAAGAATATCAAATCTAAATGCAGCACCGTCATTGAATATTTTTATTTCAAGATTTGTCAATAGAGCGCCGCCTGCTGATCTCATAAAAATGATCGCAGCATTACAGTTATTTACTGCTTTACTGTGAACACCCAGCCATGGATAGCTTTCATTTATTTTATACCGTTCAATTTTGTTTATGCTGATATTTTTTGTTATCAATTCTTCATCAACAGTCATAATTAGCGGAGAAGTATGAATGATGTATTGGTTTTGAGATCTTATATTGAAATAAAGCTGATGATCTTTTTGAAATAATTGAAAGCAAATTTGCCCGTTCGGGCTTTTGACAAAAGTTGTATCAGCGGCGATGACCTGTGCTGAGACAAGAAAAAAGATGGATAAGCAAAAAACTTCCTTTGTTTTTCTCATATAGTCTTTGCAATTCTTTGGCAGGTTAACCAGGCCCATTTGCAAGAGAATGATAATTGCCCATTCCTCATTTTATTCGATTAGCAAACTATTCAGCTATTCTGGCATAGCCATCCAAATATTGATTTTTTGTAGGAATATTATGCTGAACTCTTAACGGTTGTCCCGCTATGCCAGCTAAACTCATTGCCCCGGTCAGCATTTTGCTCAGTCTTGTTTTTGTCTCATCATTCAAATCAACAGTTAAGTGGCAGTCAAAATTCGTTAAACAAAATAAAGATGGGAGTTTAGAATATACTCCGGATGAAAAAGGAAATATTATTCCTGATTTTAGCAAGGTTGGTTATTACCATAGTGATAAAGAGATCCCCGATATCCCTGTTGTAAAAACGATCTCACCTTCGGAAAATGCAGAGAAGCAAATCCAGGATGCTATTGACGAATTATCAAAACAGCCGCCGGGAAAAAATGGTTTCAGGGGTGCAGTGCTTTTGAAGAAAGGAACTTACAGGATCAATGACAAAATAAAAATAGAAACAAGTGGCATTGTGTTGCGTGGTGAGGGTAATGAAACAAAACTCATTGCAACGGGCACTGTGAACAGGCCGTTGATCGATGTTACCGGGAATGGGAATCTAAAAGAAGCCGGGGCGAGAACAAAGATCACAGATGAATATGTTCCGGTTGGAACAAAATCTTTTACCGTTACTTCATCAAAAGGTTTTACTGTTGGTGACAGAATAATTATTTATCGCCCGGGAACTGAGCAATGGGTGCATGACCTGAAAATGGACCAGATCGAAGAACGTGATGGAACCAAACAATGGAAAGCTGCGGAATATAATCTCCGGTTTGAAAGAGAGATCACAAAAATCGAAGGCAATAAGATCTTTGTTGATAACCCGGCTGTTCTTGCGATGGAAACAAAATACGGAGGTGGGGAAATTTATAAATACAGTTTTGAAGGGCGAATTTCAAATGTTGGAGTTGAAAATTTGTATTGTGAGTCGGAGTACCAAACCGACACTTCAGAAGATCATTCCTGGGATGCTGTGCATTTTGATAAGGTCGAGAACAGTTGGGTGAAGAATGTAATTGCAAAATATTTTGCTTATTCCTGTGTTCATCTTAACTCCTTAGCAAAAAATATTTCTGTCCTCCATTGCGGTTGCTATGATCATAAATCAGTGATCACCGGCGGAAGGCGCTATTCATTCTGTAACGAAGGACAACAGAATTTATTTATCAATTGCCAAACAACAGATGGAAGGCATGATTTTGTAACACAGGCAAGAACCTGCGGTCCCAATGTTTTTTATAACTGTTCAGCAAAAACAACTCATGCTGATATTGGCCCTCATCATCGCTGGTCAAGCGGAACACTCTATGATAATATTATAACAGATGGAGAGATCAATATCCAGGATCGCGGAAATTATGGAAGTGGTCACGGTTGGGTTGGGGTAACACAAGTAGTTTGGAACTGCACAGTAAAAAAAGCCACGGTTCAATCTCCCTGGGTAAATGGGGAAAATTATTGCATTGGGCTGAAAGGTGAAAAAGCTTTGGGACGTTTTAAAGACAGGCCCGATGGTGAATGGGATGGACAGAATAAAGAAGGATTGCAGCCGGCGTCTTTGTATTTGGCGCAGTTGAAAGCCAGAACAGGCAATAGACAATAAGCAAGCGGGAAAAAATTTGTCTTTGTCCGCTGCCTGTTATCAATTTTAAATAATCAACTAACAATTATGAAAATTTTCTTTCTGCCATTTCTGCTTATCCCTTCTGCATTGCTGGCCCAAACCAGGCCGACTACCGAAGAAATTGTACGACGAATAGCAGACCGGGTGATCGACAGTACCAGTTTCCGGTTTGTCAATAACGTCAGCAAAGAAAAATTTGAAAGTACGAAGGGAAAAGATACTTCGAACCATGTAAAAGCAGAGAGCCGCTACAATAAATGGGCTTATGTAAATGGTGTGTTGACCGTGGGCATGATCGAGTTAAGTAAAATCCTGAATGACAAAAAATATGCTGATTATTCCCGGCGCAATTTTAGTTTCATTTTTGATAACATTGATTATTTCAAAAAAATGTATGATGCAAAAACAAGGGGAGTTGAGTGGGGAGCATTTTTCAGCATGGGAAATTTAGATGCCTGCGGCTCCATGGCCGCTGGCCTGACAGACGTAAATGCCATTGCAAACCGGGATGATTTCAGGGCATACCTGGACCGGGCAGCAAATTATATTCTTACCAAACAACAACGGTTGCCCGATGGCACTTTGTCAAGACCTCAGCCACGTAATGCAACCTTGTGGGCTGATGATCTCTATATGTCAGTGCCATTTCTTGCACGGATGGGAAAACTCACCGGCGATAATAAATATTTTGATGATGCCATCAAACAGGTTGAAAATTTCAATCATTATCTCTATGATACACTTACAGGATTATTTTTTCATTGCTGGTACAGCGATGTGCAGATGAATGGTGTGGCACATTGGGGAAGATGCAATGGTTGGGTAGCCTTGGCAACAGTGCAGTTGCTAAACAATCTTCCTGCTGATCATCCAAAGAGACCCGGGCTCATTAAATTATTATTGAGGCAGATCGTTGGTTTTTCACGTTACCAGGATATTTCTGGTTTGTGGCATCAGGTATTAGATAAACCAGATTCCTATTTGGAATCTTCTGTAACGGCCATGTTCACATACACTGTTGCAAGAGCAGTGAATGAAGGCTGGATCAACAAATCTTATCTCAGCATTGCAGAAGATGGCTGGAAAGGTTTGATAACTAAGGTCACTCCTGATGGTCAACTGCAGGATGTTTGCATTGGCACAAACATTGGAGATAATATTGCATTCTACTATAATCGTCCGAAGGAGTTAAATGATACACATGGCCTGGGTGCTGTGTTGCTGGCGGGAGTGGAAATTATAAGGGCGAAGAAATGAAATAGCCTGGGACCCGGAATCGTTAGTAATTCATCTATATGAAAAAAAATCTCTCCTTACTGTTTTATTTTATCATTCTGTTGATCACCATTGATTGCTCATCGCAGAAAAAAATGGTTACAACAAATAACAATATTGATCTTCCCGCCCCCTATGCCACGCCTGATACAAGGAAGAACAGTAAAGTAATTGGATGGCGGGATGGTAAAACACCTGTTGCACCTGAAGGATTTATCGTTACTAAATTTGCAGATAGCCTCAACAGTCCCCGTTGGCTCTGTGTCACACCCAACGGTGACATCCTCGTCTCCGAATCTCAAACCAACAAAAAGAAATCTGCGAACGACATTATTCTGTTCCGCGACACAAATGGCGATGGAAAGCCTGATCTCCGTAAACCATTTATGAAAGACCTTAACCAACCTCTTGGGATGCTTGTGTACAAAACCTGGTTGTATATCGGGAATACCGACGGCATTTATCGTTATCCATACACAGCAGGACAAACTGAGATCATTTCACAAGGAGAAAAAATTGTTGATCTTACCCCGGGCGGTTATAATAATCACTGGACAAGAAATATTATCGCCAACGCTGACTCTTCAAAATTTTATGTTTCCACAGGTTCCGGTTCAAATGATGGCGAGCATGGTATAGAATCAGAAAACAGAAGAGCATGCATTTTGGAAATAAATCCCGATGGCAGCGGCGAAAGAGTATATGCTTATGGTTTACGCAATCCGATCGGTACAGCCTTTGAGCCTGTCACAAAAAAATTATGGTGTGTAGTGAATGAACGGGATGGTTTAGGTGATGACCTCGTTCCTGATTTTTTGACAGAGGTGAAGGAAGCGGGATTTTATGGCTGGCCCTATTCTTATTTTGGTCCCAACGAAGATCCGAGGTGGAAAGGAAAAATTCCCGGTGGATTGCTGGAAAAAACTTTAGTGCCTGATGTTGCTATGGGAGCTCATGTTTCCTGTCTTGGCCTGGCATTCTATACCAAAAGATCTTTTCCAAAAAAATACCAGGGTGGTGCATTTATTGGCGAGCATGGTTCCTGGAACCGCTCAAAGTTCAATGGATATAAGGTAGCTTTTGTTCCTTTCAAAGATGGCAGACCCAGCGGTCCCCCTGAAGATTTTCTCACTGGTTTTATTGCGGATGAAAGTAAGAATGAGGTCTATGGAAAACCTGTTGGCGTGTTTGTTTTAGCTGATGGCTCTTTGCTTGTTGCCGATGATGCAGCAAATACAATTTGGCGGGTGAGTGTGAAGAAGTGATACAGGATCGTGGCGCGGGACACAGGACTCAAATTATGCTCCCCGCGATGAAGCTACTTCGCCTTTCTCAACCTGATCATCATTACTCCATGTGGCGGTACATCAGCTGAAAATTCATTTTCAAATGTTCCCAGGTCTTTTTGCCGCCAAAGATCACGAATGATCCATTTGCCCGTAATTCCGAGATCGCTCCATTTTACTGAAAGGTTTCTTGTCAAACTATCGGTGACATTAAACATTCCTGCGGCGAGGCTTCCATCTTCGAGAGGTTTTGCCAGCACACCACAGCTATCAATTTTTGTAACAACTGTTCCCTGCCTGCCCAAAGGATCCTGGTTAACCGTAAGGACTTCATCATTGGTCAACAAGCTAATGGTAAATTCATCCAGTTTAGTAAGATCGTTACCTAACAACATCGGAACACCTTGCAGGCACCATGCACTTATGTGTGAGTATTGTTCATCCGGTGTAAGATGAGTTGGGTAAGGTCCTTTACCCCAACCTACCCAGCCTACGATCATCATGTCGGGATCGTTCCAGTGACCCGGACCTGCATAGGGAGCCCATTTATCCTGCGTGAGCAAACGGCTCTTCAAACTTTTCCAGTTATCACGAATATCACCGCCGGTGCGCCATGCATTGGAAACTTTAGATAATTCAGCAATGCTTGCAAATGGAATGCTATTGGAAAGGCTAAAGATGATGTCGCGGCCGCTTGCACGCAACAGGTCATACATTTCTTTTGTTTCAGGAAACTCTGCGGGGTTCCAATCATATTTCAAATAATCAAAACCCCAATCAGCCCACTGCTTTACATCCTTATCCCAGAAATGGTAAGTACCGATGGCATAAGGCAGAATTTTTTTATTCCTCGCAATATTTTCTTTGGTGCGTTCAAACATTCCTTCGGGGTTCATGGCAGAACCGCCAATATGATGACCATAAGATTCTACCCAGGGTGTTGAATAGATACCGGCTTTCAATCCCATCTTGTGTATCGCATCAACCAATGCCTGCATATCAGGAAAGGTTGAATCGTTAGGCATGATTCCATTATATTTTCCTCCCCGTTTTCCCTGCCACACATCATCGATGTTCATATAGCTCCATCCATGATCGATCAATCCGCTGCTTACCATAGCTTTCGCATTTGCCAAAACCAATTCCTGTGTAACTTTTGATGCGTAAATATTCCAGCTGTTCCAACCCATCGGAGGTGTGAGTGCAATATTTTCCCCGACAACGATCTTAAAACTTCTTTTTGTCTTTCCCGCTTTATTCTTTGCATTAATAATCACCATATATTCACCCGCTTTGTCGATCGAACCGGAAAGCTGTCCTGTGTTTTTATCGAGTTTTACTCCATTCGGTAAATTCTCCACATCAAACATTATTGGTTTTATTCCGGAAGCCGGGATCGTAAAAATGATCGGGTGCCCGGGGCGAACCCCAAAAACTTTTGGTCCATTGATCTTTGGTTCAGGGCCTGCTTTTGGAGTGAGAATAAAACGGGATAAAGAATCTTTTGTCTGTGCCTCTGTCATAACCGTATTCAATAAAAGGGAGAACAGCAGCGTTGATAAAATATAAATAGACCTGTTTTGAAATAAATTCATTTTAGAATTCTATTTTATGATAAATAATTAATTATTTGTTTTTGACAGCGTTTTTTGATCTCCTATAGCTCCTTTCACCTCTAGTTTGATCACTGTGGCAATCGGGTCTAAAGCTTTTTCCGGAACCCTGATGACTAATCCTTCCTCTTCCCATTTTGCTTTAACCCGTTCGTCATTGGCTAAAAGTTTTGAATCAAGAATTTCATTCGTCAGGCCGGGCACGACCAACTTGCCATCTTTGGGCCAATCGAAGACAGATAAATATAATGTAGTTCCTTTTTTGGATTCTTTTAAAGTGATGCGTCCCCAGGTCACAGGAGCCAGGGGATTTCTTTTTGTTCCATAGATCGCTTCGCCGTTCACTTTCATCCAGGCACCCATTCCTTTTAAAATGTCAATACTTTGCCGGGGAAAAGTTCCGTCTGATTTTGGGCCAACATTCAATAAATAATTCCCGCCTTTTGATGCGATATCAATTAAGTTGTGCACAAGAGTCTCAACGCTTTTCCAATTGTCAGCATAAGATTTATATCCCCATGTCTCATTCATCGTCATGCAGGTTTCCCAATCTTTTCCATCCAGTTCACTCAGGTTAGGAATTTTTTGTTCAGGCGTTTTAAAATCACCCGGATAGTTTGGCCTCTTTAACCGGTCATTGGTGATGATCCTGGGTTGAAGTGTGAGCAATGCATTTAGTTTTGTTGCTTCCTCATCAGTCATGTTTGTTGGAGTGTCCCACCATAATACGGCCACATCACCATAATTTGTCAATAGTTCTTTTACCTGTGGCACTGCCACATCATCAATATATTGAGAAAATGATTTTGTTGTTTGTGCAGGATCCCAATGCCCGTTGTGGGCAGCAGTATACGCATCGATTGCTGCAGAATCAGGATTGGCCCAACCTTCGCTTGCGGTTTTTTTTGATGCTGCGCCTCCCGGATTATTCCAGTCCTGCGCATGAGAATAATAAAACCCGAGCCTGATGCCATTTTTTCTGCAAGCCTCTGCCAATTGTTTCAATATATCTTTTCCATAAGGAGTAGCATCAACAATATTCCATTTACTTGCATTCGATTTGAACATCGCAAATCCATCGTGGTGCTTGGCGGTGATCACAATATATTTCATGCCGGCATCTTTCGCCACCTTTACCCATTCGTCTGCATTAAAGTTCACAGGGTTAAATTCTTTTGCAAATTCCTGGTATTCCGAGACCGGGATCTTTCCACGATTCATGATCCATTCCCCGATCCGGTTAATTCTTTGCCCTTTATAAGTGCCTGCCGGGACGGAATACACACCCCAATGAATGAACATGCCGAAACGGGCTTCCCGCCACCATTGCATGCGATTATTCCGGGAAGTATCCTGCGCAAAAATAAATTGGATGGAACAGAGAGCACATAGAATAATGAGCTGGATCTTTTTCATATAGCAATAAATTGTTTATGTCAAAAACTGGTAACAGTCTGCAACTAAAGCATTATTTAGTTCTATCCGTTATCAAACATTTTCCTTTTATTCATCTATTTTGGCCTATTGTAATTACCCTTAAAACAGTTTCTTTTTCTCTCCCAACTTTTTCATCCGTAATAAAGCTTCGAGATAATAATAGTCTGCATAGATCAGCGGCACATCCACCTCGCTATTGGCGGGCTTTGAACCCGTGCTATGCAGCAGGAGAAATCCCTTATTTTCCCCAATTGCAGAACGATAATGATCAGTAAGGCTTTGGATGATCTTATCCGCGGCTTTACGATATTCTTTTCCATTCTTACTATAAGTGCTTAATTCATATAAAGCAGAAGCCATGATCGCTGCCGCGGATACATCTCTTGGTTCATTTGGAATATTGGGTGCATTGAAATCCCAATAGGGTACCATGTCCTTAGGAAGATTGGGATGATTTAAAATAAAGGAAGCAATATGCTCAGCCTGCTGCAGGTATTTTTTGTCTTGGGCAAACCGATAACACATCGTAAATCCATACAATCCCCATGACTGGCCCCTGGCCCAGGCCGATTCATCTGCATAACCCTGGGCAGTTTGTTTTACTCTCAGCTTTCCGGTTGCTGTGTCATAATCCACAACATGATAAGAGCTGTAATCCGGCCGATAATGATTCATCATTGTTGTGTTAGCATGTGTGACTGCGATTGTATAAAAAGATGAATCACCGGTTAGTTTCGTTGCAGCAAAAAGCAATTCAAGGTTCATCATGTTATCAATGATAACCGGATAATTCCATTGTTCTTTGTGATGGTCCCAGGAACGGATAACTCCCGCTTTTGCATTAAATCTGGTTGACAAAGTTTTAGCGGATTCAATGATCACTTCTTTATAAGACGGATCTTTCGTCAACCGGTAACCCTGACCAAAGCTGCAATATATTTTGAACCCCATGTCATGCGTAGTGCCGTTTGTTTTTTCTCTTTCAATATTTGCAGTGAAATTTTCCGCCTGTTTTTTCCATTCGGTCTTTTTTGTGTATTCATACAAAAACCATAATTCGCCGGGGAAAAAACCACTCGTCCAATCCCTTGACGCGACCATCTTCAAACTATCTTTAATCAATGTACGCGGTGAGACCAATTCTGTCTTACTCCCTTTTACCTTTGAGATCTCCATTAACATAAGCCTGGTCTGCAGTTCCGCTTCGGCAAATATTACAGGCAGTTTTATCTCCTGCATTGACCCTGTAGGGATAGCAGTGAGCAGCAAAACAAAAAAGAATATATTTTTCATATTAATTCAACCAGATTAAAGGATGACGAACCGGTAAATTCCTGATCACTTCATCTACTGCCGGTGCATGGTCCAGCCCTTTCCATGTTTTGAACCACTCATTATTATCAAACGCTGTAGCCCCGAAAATAAGAAACGGCTGTGCCACCGGCCAGTTTTCCCAATACATCACATCATGCTGATGTGGCCATTTATTTTTATCAACTATGTACGGGTATAAAAATTCAATTCCTTTCTTTATCGATTTGCCGTCGCCAGTTTGAAAATTCCAGAGATCGTTTTGTTTGTCAGAAAGAGCCTGGCAGATAGTGGTCATAGCATCCAGGTTAAAAATAGAATAGCCATATGGTTTGGTCCTTCTCAGTTCCTGTGGAAAACTTCCGTCTTCTTTCATTTGCTTAGGCAAAAGCTCAGTTTTATATCGTTCCCGGCAAAAATTCATCCATTTTTCATTGTGTGTAAATTTTGCAAATACCGCTACCTGCATCACCCAACAGGTGCCATGATTATTCGCCGCATTCATTTCATCTTTTCCATAGGGATGGGTCGTGAGCCATTCAATAAGCTGAGCAAACCATTGCCGAATGCTCACATAAAGATCTTTATCCATTCCTCTTTTTCCTTCCATCGCCATTAATCCCTGCGCAACTTCCATCAATTGGATCGCATCGATGATGCCGATGCTGCGACCTGTGGCCCTGCCTTTAATTGCCTGCGCATACAGGAGATTTGGGTTCATCAGCGTGGCCGTATCAACAAACCATGCTTTGCAATGAAGGAGCGCATGTGTAAAATATTTTTCATCTCCGGTTAAAAGATAAGCGGAAGATAATGCCCCTACGATGCGGCTGAACCGTATCATCGCATGTCGATGTGCTACAAAATTATCCGGGTTGGTTAAACCATCTTTTTGAATGTAAGGACTGTCGGCACTCATGGGATTGGGCCACCAATAATCCCCTTCGGAAAAAAAATCATGCTTGCTCCCGGCGCTTCGTACAGATGCCTGGGCGGTTACGGTAACCGGCTCCTGCTGCATCGCCCATTCCGCTTCTACCAGTACCTGTTTGTGCAGAACTTCTTCTGTTTCTTTTGTAAGGGAAGATAAAGAAACATTCCTTGTCTTGCGCTGGGCAGAACAAGCCATCAAAGAGTATGATATTATTATTAGCACTGCAATCCGCATCATTTACCTGATAATTTATTTTCGATGAAGCCCCCAGTAATTTTCATTTCCATCCGATAGAACTTCATTGATTACAAACGATGATGGTTTTGTTCCTGTGTAAAGGATTACTTCCTCTCCCTTTTTCAGGTCAATTGAAATCACATCGTTATTTTTTTTTGTAAGAGTGAATTTTCTTTTCCCCGATGATTTTACTTCTGAAGCCCGGCTCATTTTTACCAAACAAGGTTCTCCTGCCAAACTCCTGATCCTGATAAATTGCGTTGATCCAT
>DATHDV010000117.1:0-10859 GCA_035318845.1 Chitinophagaceae bacterium | reverse complement strand
TCCCCCGTATCCGGCGATGGTTTTGCCTGAACATCGCCAACTGTTTTAAGAGTTAAGTTTATACGCATTGAAATAAAAAATTGCGGATGACAAATGCTTCATCATTTTGCTTTTACTTTATTCATCTCCAAAATCAATTTCCGGATCTTCCCGATCGCATAGGCCCAATTATGGCATTTAAAACTGCGTAGTCCTTCAATCCGGGTTCCGCAACTAAAGCAATTCAAATCGGCAATAGCCCGTGGCGCTTCAGTGTTCACGTATTTTTTATCGCCGAGGACAATTTTTGCTATCATTGCTCCGCTATGCACCTGTTTTGTTGCTGAACTTACAATGTCGAGCCAGTTGGTTTCTCTTTTACATTTTGGACATGTTCTGTGATCACCACTGACCCAGAGTGGCGCACCAATTGTTTTTGCCGGCATCCCCAGTAATTGCTCGATCTTTCTTACATCCTCGTCAATGGTGATCCATTTGTGTTTGCCCGGCAACGATGACGGCGCATCATATACCATTTTAAATACTTCATTGCTTACAGGAAAGGTTTGTTGCCTGGGGGATGCAGGCTTTTTGCTATCTGATTTCATATTTGTTGTTTTTATTTTAATAAATAGTGATTTTTATGAATATGCAGCAGGGCTTAAGTTCGTCTTGTTTTAAGAGGAGACAAAGGGATACAAAGGGATCCCTTGGGGTTCTCTTATTGAAAATGCAGTCAATGATGGCGAAGTTTTTGGATATCATACTGTTTGTTTGAGTTTGTATATTTATTAATATTTCTTTAGAGCTTTTAGACTGTCTTTGGAATAATTAGAATTGACATCATCTCCGAAAATCAGTACCTCCAATCCTAGTTTCTCCACTTGGTAAAGTCCTGGTTCCGCCAAAATTTGAAATGAAATAGAGATAAGGATCTCTGCTGCCCCCTGCGGCCATTGATGCTACTGCTGCCCTGGCAATGGCCCAACGTTTTTCCTGTAATGTTCTGGTTGCGGCTCCCCATGCTCTTGCACCTGTTGCGTTTCTATCAGCAAAAAGTTGCCGACCTGTAGCAAGTCCATCGAACTGATGTCCACTTCTTGCACCAGGAGCCGTGACAACCTGAGTTAGGGTTGGAGCAGCACTTGGGCTTGCTATAAAGCTTTCAGCTTGAGTTCGTGCATCACGAGCTGTTTCAAATTCTGCAAACCTGGCACGGAGGTTTGTTCCTGCTGTAGTTAATCTTGCTTCACCGGCATCCCTGGTACTTATAGCAGTTGCTAAATTTCTGTTTGCTGTTGCAAGTGCGGTCCTGGACGTTGCTAATTGAGTTCTTGCAGGCGCTAACGCTGCCCTTGCAGTTGTAAGTCGTCGTTCTAATGCCGGTCTTTGCCTTGGAGTTGCTGCTGCAACCTGGGCTTCGAGCCGGGTAATAGCAGTTGAAGCCCGGGTGAGCGCTGCCGTATCGCGGGTAACATGCCTCTGAGCAGCGGCAACAGCATCCTGTGCAGTTGGAACAGCATTGCGAAGTGCTGGCATGGCTGAGGAAGCAGATCTATGTTCCGTTCTTGCAGCATCATAACGCGTAGTAGCTAACGTAGCAGCTGCTCTTGCCGGAGCAACAAGATCCATTCTATTGAACATTACGGATGCAATACCATGTGCTTCACCTGTTAAATCTGCTGTAGACCCCCTTGGTGACATCTCCCCAAACAAAGTTATGGTGGCTATATTTAAGTCTGCAGCAGAATGCCCGCTAATAGGTCCGCTAAATTGTTGAAAAGCCTGATGTCCATTTGGATCAACTAATTTCGTTGGATTATTTTTTGCATACGCATACAAATTCACCCCATCCCCAATCCCAATCGGATCAGCACTCAACCACCTCCCCAACCATGGCAAATAGTACCTGGCGCTATGATATTCCAGTCCTGTTTCTTCGTCCCGTTCCATGCCAGTATTGCGATAGCGTTTTACAGCAGATTTTATATCACTGTTTGTTGCCTGGTAAGCTGTAGTTCCAAAAGGGTGGTATTCTTCGTAAGAAATAACTTTAGGGTTGAGTGAGCCATCTAATTCTAAACTTGCAGAGCCAAGGTGATTATGCAATTGATATCTCACCAGTCTTTTTGGGGTACCATCATCCACATCATTCCTGGTTTCAATCATTACAAAACGATGCCCTTCATCCAATAAGCTCAATGATATTCTTTCTAATCCTGCATTTGTTCCGCTATGTTTTTTATACAACTCATAACCTGCTACATAAATCCGCTCTTCTTTTTTTGTGGCGACACCACCGGCAGGTGCACTATTCTCTGTTATCTTACGGATGCGTTGTCCCTGCCCATCATATTGGTAGTAGGTTATAACCGGAATATTATCACCTGTACAGTGCTGCCTTGAAGTAAGCACCACCTCTTCTTTAAAATTCCAGTCTATCTTTTCAAGATGCGGCAACTCCTTCAAAAATCCGTGCTTAGCATGATGTGTATATTTGGTATAGTTAGCCGGGGCTCCATTATCGCCAACATTTGTAGTTTTGAGTCGGTTATTGGCAGTTTCATAGGTATAGCCCCTTGTCCAGTTACCGCCTGCAGCCACATGTTTCATCTCTAAAATATTTCCAACAGCATCATATTGATAATGTTGGGTATAATTTCGCACTGCCATGGGGTCACCCGGATTCAAAGAGTGCATAAATGGTCTGTCATCCCAGTTATCGCAATCGCCAAAATTTAATGCTGCACTATTTTCCCTGCCGGTTGCTTCCACTATGCGATATAAAGCATCATAGGTAAATTCACTCAGTGGTTCTATAACAGTATTGGCAAAAAAACTTATGGGAATCGCTTTGTCTTCAATTGCAGTAATATTCCCTACCGGATCAAACGTATAGAACAAATCTTGTAATACTTCATTGTTTTGTCGTTTACTTTCCAAACGTTTCAGCCGGAAGGTCTCCTTATCGTAAAAGAATTTAGTGCTTACATCGTTGCCATAAATGATTTTATTACGCTGCCCTTTTTCGTTGTAATCAATGTCTTTGATATAGGTTGTAGTAATAGCCGGGTTTATATGAGCAACGGTTTCTCCATTCAATAAGCCAGCTTCATTGTACAAAGGTGTGATGATGCTTTCATCCGGCGTCGTTTGTTTAGTTATCCTGTCAAGTGCATCGGTTTCGGTAGCAAAAGTAAAACCCGGACCCGGCTCCAGATCATCATTTAAATTTTCATCTATCCAATTGGCAACCGATTTATAGTCTATAAAAAGTTTACGTGTAGTAAATAAAGGTTGTCCTTTAAAATCATAGTCCGGTGTATCAATCAAACCTCCGGTATCATAATGTTTTATTTCTTTCCCCAACACATTTCTTAACTGCAGATCGGATTCGTTAAACCTGTTGGCATCTGTCCTGGTTCCTGAGAGCAAGCTTTCGCCATATAATATGCGGTCGAAAATATGATTGAGCGGGGCTCCGTCACCACCTGTTACTTTACTGTGTGTTGGACGATGCAAAGGATCTTCATAGAAATATTGAAATTCATGATCGCGTTCGTCCCAGGTCCGCAAAGGCTGTCCAAGAATATTAAGCAGCAGCCAACGCTGCCCCGCATCCATGCTGTTTTGATAAACCAGGTTACCCAGCATATCGTATTTATATTGCATTACAATATTGCCTTTGCTGGCGTTTTCAGCTAACTCCCGGGCATCGGTAACATTGCGCAGGTTTCCTTCAGTATCCAATTTTATTTTCGTCCTGTAAAACTCATCGGCATCTGTTGCAATATTTTTATTGTGGTCGATTAATAAAACAGGTCTTCCCAGTGTGTCGTAATGTAAAACATTTGGCGTGTTGGCATGTTTGGCTGCTTTATCAGCGGCGATTTTTTCTTTGTCCGGGTCTTTTCCTGCTGCAGCCAGTTCGGCATCAATCAAACCGTTGGCACGGTTGTGATGCCAGCCTGATTCTAAAATAGTGTCGTTGGCATCAAACACAATTTGTTTCCAGGAATCAAATTCAAGTTTTGAAAAAGTGTCATCAGGCATTTTCGTTTTTATCACCCGCCCCATTGCATCGTAATACAGGATGGGGGTTACTCCGGTTTCTACCAATTCTTTTAAATCTTCATAGCGGTTTGATACCGAAAAATAAGGTTCATATTGTTTTACAGGATTCCCTTTATTATTAAGCATAGTTCTGCCGTTGCCAACCCAGCGGAGTTGCCCGGGATTTAGCGTTGAAGTGTCAACATCAGTAATTGTAAATGTATTATCAGAATGAACACTAACTTTTTTTGCAAGGCCCGGTTCCGCCTGCGTCTTTTTCATGACCACTTTTCCAATTCCATTTGAATATTCAAAACTAAGTTGGACAGGTGAATCGTTGTTTTTTTGAAAATGCTCTTCACGAACGATAGATGCAACCACCGTTGGTTTGCCTGTTACCCTATATATTTCAAAATCATAGACAAAACGGGCAGTGGCATGATTTAAAAGTTGCCTACCCTTTTCCCTTAATAAAACCGAATCGGCGACTCCGTCAGGAGTATCGGGCACATTAAAAAATTCATTTACTAAATCTTTCTCTGCCTGTAAGGTAAAATCTGATAACCCTGAAAGGTCGTCTGCTTCATTCCCTTTTCCTGAAACGGCCATTGCTTTCACCAGGCCCAATTCATCAACAATGACTTCAGAAAGATTATTGTTAATGTCCCTAATGCGTTGAGGAGAAAGCGTCCGGAAGTTGAATAAATCAACCTGCGATTTATTTTGTAATGCATCTTCGGTTTCTTTAATGAGAAGAAAATAATTGCTGTAATACTTTACTTTGGTTGTAGCCCCATATGGATCAGTATAGGAAACGGGAACATAAAATCTGTTTTGGGCATCCGGGGCAGTTTCTGCTCCTGCTATAAACTGCATGGTGCCTGAGTAAACCCACCAATTGTTATCACCTTCACTATTTGAAAACTTGCCTTCTGTCATCAATGCATCATTTACTTTTGACCCGGCAACATTTATGAGGCCAAATATATCTGTAAGTAATTCAGGAGTATAAGCCAATTGATAACCCTCATAAGGAATAGCTAATGATTCCAGGTGATGGAGTGGCAATGGCCCCGTTAAATTGTTGCGGTAAAAAATAAAGCGAATATGCTCAATTAAACGTTTCTGGGGTTTTCCTGCCAGGGCTTTATCAATTTCATGATAGTTTACAGTATCGGAATTTAAATCAGATAAAATATCTTTAAAATCAGCGGGAGTGTAAAATGTATTAGTTTTTACAACTCCTTTCAATTCGAAAGTTTTTACTTCTGAAGGCAGTGGTAAGCGGTAAACATCAGGAAATGTGACATCATCTTTAATGGGATTGGTAAAACTGTTTTGCGTATATATAATTACATTTTTATTTTGTTCCAGCCGGGTTTCTGCCGGCAGGGAAGCATCAACGATTAAGCGTGGATAAACCACAGCAGCCGACTCTAATACATTTCCATATTCGTCTAATTTGATATTCAGGTTATGAGCAATTCTCACGTCAGTTTCCCAGGGGTCTCCCGGATTTAACCGGAAAAGGGAACGTTCATAACTATATGTAATCGCTTCACTTTCTTTTACGATAAATATGGCATGTTTATTTTTCCCTTTAGGTTGTAAAAGTTCTATTATGCAATTGTGTGTTGCTACTGAATAAGGAGTAAGTTGTTTTATAATTTCATCCTCTGTTGCCCCTTCGGCTGGCGCATCGTGTGCGAAAACTTCAGAACGTAGTGTCATGCTTTTGCATGCCCTCAATCCCTGGCGCCATTCTTCTGCACTCAAATTATCAATAATTGAATCAGGAATTCCCCGTGCGCCGATTAGTCTTGCATCAGGCAATTGAATTTCAATATTTGTCACTTCATATCCCTGCCGGTTTATTTCTTCATACCAATATTCATCGGCAAATTGAGTGAGGATTTTGTCTTTCCGGAGAAATGCGCCTGTATGAAACCAGGTCTTGGAAATTACTGGTTCCTGGTGCAGTTCAGCATTGGTAATATTTGTAGCTCCGCTCTTTGCCCAATGCTGGAAATTTTCTGCATCAGTTTGCTCCACCATACCAAAGCCTCTGAATTCCCCTTCGGGATGGTCATAATAACCATGATGATATTTATAAGAACTTATGAATTTCCAACCTGTAACCTTATCAACTGTTTCTGTTTTGGAAACGCAATGAACAGGAAAATGTAATTTGGTTATCCAGGGTTTTCCGGCTTTTTTATCTTCAATATAAAATTTTGTAGAGGCCGTATATTCCATCGATACCTCCTTACCCATATTGTTAATATAAGAAACCATGATATGCGGTTTCTTACTATTCATCAAATCAATATATTTAAGTGGTGAGCCGCAATCTTTGGCTAAGTTGCTTGACCAGACAATACAAGCCACGCCATTACCCAACAAATCTGTAATGGTAATTTTTGACAGGTTGTGTACATCAGGAAAAGCATTTATTTCAAAAGTTGAAGTACTAAATGTATTACCGCTTAAATTCAGCCAGCAGGTGAATTTATTTTTTCCTAAATAAATAATATCTGTAGTTCCTGAGCCATCGATATCAGCCAGTCTTAAAAAAGCGGGGTTAAATGAATCAGGATGATCAAACAAAGGAGCGTTGTCCATTGCCACTTTAGTTCCGAATTTTCCATATCCCAGGTTCGGCCAATAACATATATCGCCGTTCCTGATGCGAACAATATCCGACATCCCATCACCTGACATATCAGCTAGAAAAATTGATTGCTTCTGATCAGCAAAAACAATATACGGTCCGGCTTCTTCGTCAAATGATTTTATAGTTTTATTGGCCAGCGAATAACCATTTCTTCCATCAGACTGGTACCAGGTAAAAACGTTGTCATCTGTAATTAATACTTCAGGTTTTCCATCGCCATTCAAATCAAGCATCCTGGTATTTTCATCGCCAAAGTCTATATTGGGCACATTTTTAAAATTTCTGAAAGGCTGCCAATCATTATCATCATCCAGTTCAAAATATCCTTTAGGCTCAGTACCATAGCTCACCAATTGCTTACCACCATCTCCATCCAAATCTGCTAATTGTAATTGTTGGCCAAGGCCGGCAAATGAAGGTTTTGGGCTTACTAATTTTGCCTGTTCGAATTTTCCATCGCCCAAATTATGTTTGTAATACCAGCCGTTCGCCTGCTCAGTGAGAATGCCCGATAAACCTTCATTAAATAAATCGGTAAATTGATATTGTTGTTCGTCAAGTCCCACCGGTGCATGAACCAAATCTTCCGTGAAAATTGTTTTTACTTTTTTGTCCCAATCATGCTTCTGATATTTAAATTCAATTGCAGGAAGGCTTTTTTGAGAATAAGAATAAGAATTATCTGCATGTACTATTTTGATATAACCAATAGACTGCATTGATTTTAAAAATGTGAAATCTGTTTGAGTGACAGTATCATACTCAAAATTGATGGATTTTACGAGGCCCTCATATTCATTGGGATCAGGGAAATGATGAAAGAGCAAAACCCGTTTACAGAGCCTTGTGGTACGGATCTCAAATCCCGCCTTATAATCTGAGAAAGCATCAGTTCTAACGTCCCAATCATTAATTTTGTCAACGCGATCATTGGCCTTTAAAGTACCATAATCAAAAACGCTTGAAAATAAATATTCAGATTCTTCAGGAAAAGGATCCCCGAATTTTTTGTAAGGCTGCTGGTTACCATATAAAACCTTTTCCAGGTAAATGTTCGTATAGGAAATTTTTATCTTATTTGCTTCAATGGTAAACCGGTTTCTGTTATGCAGCAAAGAAACATTAAAGCCATTGTTATCTTCTGTCTTATAAACATAATGACTGCAGTTCCCTTTGTCATCAAATACAAATTCAGGCAACCACTCGAATATTTTTTTATTGTCTTTAGGATCAGCAATCACCGAATTGCTGCTCCATCCGAAAAGTGTGGTGAGGTTATCTTTGGTGATGACCCGCCATTTTATGATCCTGGTTGAATTTTCCATCCAGCGTTCAATGCGGGCAAATAATCCTTCTATTCTGGGTCTGTAAAAGCGAATCGTGTGGGTCCTGTTTGCAGTATTGGGAAAATCTTTTTCTTTAATTTTATAATCCCCGTCTTCTTTAATAAATTCTCCGGTCAATTCATCTTTTTTAAATTCGGGGACCAAATCCTCTGCCTCAGAGAAAAGAAATGTATCTGAATCGATAACATCAATGTATTGAGGAAGTCCTTTGTCTGTTTTGCGTTTTATTGAAGGCAGTCCTATATTCCAACCCAAACCAAAAATTCCATTTCCCGCTCCCGAATTATACGCCAATGAAAGCGAAGGAGATGCCCCCCTGGCAGCAGAAAAAGGAAGCGGAACAGAAAAAGCAGCTGTACCATTAACTGCATTTACCGAAAACTTTTCATCAATACCTTTTAATGCACCGCCACCTTTTGGCAAAGAGACTGAAGGGACCTCAATGGCATTTGATTTGGTTTTTCCTCTATCAGTTTTCAGGAAATCAGAAGTGCCATCTTCTTTCTTTGGTGAAGTTGTTGTATTGCTCTTGTTATCCTGCATTTAATAAATCTTAAATTAATTATGCAGGGCAGAATTAAATGCATGTAATCAGAGCATTCCCGATTAAATATACAACTGTTTTACCAACCTGATAGAATTTATGAGTTGAGCGGCAGCGTTCGTGGAAAAATAATTTTCTTTAACTGATGACCGGACAGGCGAAAAACACATTGCAGATATTCAAAGAAAAACACAACTTTATCGATGTGATGCCCGGGATTTTTACTCCGGGCTCCTTTCTCTTTTCAGAATTTCAGATATTTCACTATAAAAAAAATTGCAGTAATAATAAATCTCATTATATTTAGGTAACATTAAACCAATCCTCCATGCTTACCTCCTCCAAAAAGGTTAAGATGCTGAACGCATTGAAAACCTGTAAGAAGACATCCCTCATCCCACTCTTTCAGAATCACAGGCACCGGATACCCGGTTGACGATTTGAATTTATTTTCTGATAAGTGTGGATTTGTTTTTTTAATTATCAATCAAACTTTTTCCATGAAAAAAACTGCTTTATTATCAGCCATCATTCTTATTATCTTTTCTCTTTCATTGATCAAATGCAATTCTAACAATTCCAATGATTCAAAAGAATCTGTGGCCGTTTCAAAAACCTTTATCCAGGCTACAATCAGTGATAACGAATTTACTTATGTTCCGATAGATTCCGCTTTGTTCGAAGGCCCTGGCGTTATTCAAAACTGGGTAGACAACTTTAACGATTCAGCTATTGAAGAACATGCCTGGAAACTCTGGGGCGGATTAACTGCTCTTACCAACCAGGTTTATCCTGTTACGGATACGGCAAAAAAATACAACCTGCCGCAGGTTAACCTGCCGGTATTCAGTACCTGGTGGGATGAGTATGAAACTTTTTCACCACCCGCTGCTGACTTACCGAGGAGTATGATGCGCTTACATGCCCCGCGGCAGGTTTCATCTGTAGCAGGCGATGTATCACCTTCCACGCATGGCGGTGATGTGCTTTCATTTAATAAATACAACCAGGAATACCTTGATTATATCCGCCGCCATGAATTTTATTACCTGCGGGCCTTTACTGACCTGTATAAATCAAAGACCACACATGTGCCACAGGATTTTGAACCGAAAAAAACGATGATGCTGAAACCCAGTTTCATAATTGCCAGTTCTACAGTCCCGGTATTAGTGCCTTATTGGAAAGGCCCTTCAATGACCATTGATGGAACCACTGATACCCTGCATCCTATTTCTTCAACCTGGCTGCAATGGGTGCTTTTTAATCCCACCAGTCAATCTATACCTGCGGGTACAGCATTTACAACCAGTTACTCGGATACTCATGGTAATATAAGAGACACCACTTTAACATCCTATGAAATTGTGGGCCGTGATTATTTTTATCACCTGTCGCTCACACCTGCAGATGTGAGTTATATACGGAGCGGAAATATTTTCACCATTGGTGGTCTTACACCCGACAGCATCAAAACCGGCGATCTTGCTTTACTGGTTGCATGCCATGTAACAACTATTGAATTTTTTGGTGACTGGACCTGGCAAACATTCTGGTGGTCTCCACATCCTGCAAAAACACCTCCTGCTTCTGCGAATGTAAGAGGACCATTCACCCATTATGATATGATGCCTGCTTATTACATGACAGGCAAGGACGGGCAACCTGTTATTTCACAGAACCCTTATCTCGAACCGGGAATCATCGCGCCGATCATTGCATATCCATGGCCGCCGGCCGACAGAAATTTTTCTAAGGGAGTTGGAGCCCGGTCCAATTGTATGAGCTGTCATCATTCTGCCGCATTTCCTTCTGCCAACCTTGATCCTAACCCGGGACATATGCTTATTGCATCATATATCGGCGCCGGCAATGTGACAGAGAATGATCCTATTTTCCATAAAACCTCCATGAACCCAAGAGTGAACACTAACTTCCTGTGGACACCTATCCTGATGAAGCAGGCAACTTTTGCTCCCAATGGAAAAGATTCCTTACAAATTTACCTGAGTCAAAAATCAAGCACACTTAAAAAACAATAATCATGGCAACCCTCATCCCAGCAGATCAACCGATCAGCAATCCTACTTATTATCAAAACATATTGGCCATGTTCAGCCAGTATGATATGATCATGATGAGTAATTATTTTGATCTCCACAATTATAATGATATAAAAACATGGGCACCTAAAATATACCTCGCATTACAACCGAGCAGTGACCCCAACAAAGCAGCAATGGGCTGGAGCCAGCTCGACCAG
>DATHDV010000116.1:0-13831 GCA_035318845.1 Chitinophagaceae bacterium | reverse complement strand
AAGAACAAGATTAAAAGAAAAGATGGAAACCCATTTTGCGGAAGAAGTAAAAGATCTGAAGCCCCTGTCCCCTAAAGGGGGACTTAGGTTGAATGAGCAAAACTGAATTAGTAATTTTATTAATAAAAGGAGGTCAGCATGAATGAAAACGATAGAAACTCCCCTTTAGGGGTTGGGGGTATAGAAGAACGTCTCTGGAACTATATTGACGGAACGGCCGCGGCTGAAGAAAAAACAGTGATCGAAAAATTACTGGAAACGGATACGGCCTGGAAAGCAAAGTATCATGAGTTGCTGGAAGTTCATCAATTGGTTCAGTCCTCAGAACTGGATGCCCCTTCCCTGCGTTTTAGTAAAAATGTGATGGAAGAAATTGCGAAGCTTCATATCGCTCCTGCTACAAAAACCTACATCAACAAAAAAATAATTTGGGCAATTAGCTTTTTTTTCATTGCAATAATTACCGGGTTTCTTATTTATGGCTTCGGCCAGATGGATTGGAATGAGGAAGGTGCCAATGCCATTTCAAAAAATCTGAATAAACTTGATCTAAGCAAATTCTTCAGCAATACCTGGGTAAATGTATTTATGATGATCAACGTAGTGCTTGGATTGTTTTTACTGGATAATTTTTTAAGTGCTAAAAGAAAAGAATTAAGAAAAGAGATATAAAGGGTTGCCAGGTTTTAAAAAATTGGCAACCCTAAAGAAGCCTGATGGTCTTGTATCATCAGTCCGGTAAGCCCTTTCTGATTCCAGGAGGGGCTTTTTTTTTGAACCTAATATTTTATTTATTGCTCAATAGCGGACAGAACCCTGAACGGAGCGTCGCAAGGGACGATCATAGTAGCACTTCAGCTGGCTCAGTACAAAAACATACCTTTGCATCATACAGATTATTTATGGATATTAAGAACAACATATTAGAAACAATTGGCAACACCCCGTTGATAAAATTAAATAAGATCACCAGGGAGATACCCTGCACGGTACTTGCTAAAGTAGATTATTTCAACCCTGGCAACTCCATCAAGGACCGTATGGCGGTGAAGATGATCGAAGTGGCAGAGCAGGAAGGCAAACTAAAACCGGGCGGAACCATCATTGAATGTACATCGGGTAATACAGGTATGGGCCTTGCATTGGTCGCATGCGTAAAAGGATATAAATGCATTTTTGTTACCACCGACAAACAATCCAAAGAAAAAGCAGATATATTGAAAGCAGTTGGCGCCGAAGTGATCGTTTGTCCCACCAATGTGCTGCCGGAAGATCCAAGGAGTTATTACAGTGTGGCAAAAAGACTGGCAACCGAAGTTCCTAATTCATTTCACTGTAATCAATACGATAACCTGGCCAACCGGCTTGCTCATTATGAAAGTACAGGACCGGAAATATGGAAACAAACAGATGGAAAAATAACTCATCTTGTTTGCACGGCGGGTACCGGCGGAACCATTACGGGCACCGCACAATTCCTGAAAGAAAAAAATCCGAACATCCAGGTCTGGGCCATTGATGTTTATGGATCATTGCTCACCAAATATTTCCGTACCGGCGAAGTGGACATCAATGAAGTTCATCCTTATATCAGTGAAGGATTTGGCGAAGACTTTGTTCCCAAGAACTATGATATGAGTGTGATCGATCATTTTGAACAGGTAACAGATAAGGATGGAGCCATCATGGCAAGAAAACTGGCCAAAGAAGAAGGTATCTTTTGCGGGTACAGCGCCGGTAGTTGCATACAGGGTCTGTTACAACTCAAAAACCGTTTGAAGAAAAGTGACCTTGTTGTCTGCATATTCCATGATCATGGCAGCAGGTATGTAGGAAAAGTATACAATGACCAATGGATGATCGAACGGGGCTTCCTGGATGTAAAAACATTTAAAGACATTATCAGTTCAAGAGGAGTTGCGAAAAAATTAGTAACCGTAGAACCTGGTCAAACAGTTGCCGATGCCGTTGACCTGATGAAGAAATATGATATTGAACATATACCCGTCATGAACGGGAATGGTTTGATAGGCGCTATCAGCGAAGGTGGATTGTTTCAGAAAATATTTGACAACCCAGAAATAAAGAATTCCAAAGTAGCCGATGTAATTGAACCACTGTTCCCGATCGTTGAGTTTGATACGCCGGTAGAAAAACTCAGTCACCTTATCAATAAAGAGAACGGTGCTGTATTAGCCAAAGACGAATTGGGCAATTATCATATCGTCACCAAGTACGATGTGATACAGGCCATGGGCAATTAACCTATCGTTCTTTTCCGCTTATTTCAAATCAATTCTCCAGCGGGTATATAGCTTTAATTTAGTAGAATTACTATTTCCGCTTCCGGTTTTGCGCAGCAGTTACTTGTCAGTTTTACGATGAAACGAATAGGAAATTCTGTATGAAAAAGAGTTGTTTTGCTCTTTTATATTAAAGGATTCACAATTATTTTTGTTGCTCGTTGATCCAATATCCTAAAAGAATAACCGAAACCAAATCCTGAGAAAAACCTAAGATCCAAAGTCCATTTCGAAAAACCGTCCTAAAGTCCAAAAGAGATCCTTGAAAAACCGACCCAAAGTCACCGTGTCCAAATCCAATGAAAAGATTTACGTCCGGAACCCTCCTGCTAAACTAAAATTTAGCAGGAGGCGCGGTGATCTCCCGGTTCTCCCTTACACATTTTCCCAACCCAGTTTATTAATTATGTAATACCGATTGTCATCGGCATTATACCGGAATTGGTTTGACCAAATTAAAAATCAAATTGGCATAATTTGCAGCAAATTGCTGTATGCCTGTTTTTAAAGACCAGACCGGTAGAAATATTTCTATTGACAAAACTCCCGAGCGCATTATTTCATTGGTCCCCTCACAAACAGAATTACTCTTTGACCTGGGACTGGATAAAGAAGTAGTTGGGATCACCAAGTTCTGTGTTCACCCGGATGAATGGTTTCGTACCAAAACAAGAGTAGGAGGAACCAAACAACTGAAGATGGACATCATTCAGCAACTCAATCCCGGCCTCATCATTGCCAACAAAGAAGAAAACGAAAAAGAGCAGATCGAAGAATTGGAAAAACAATATCCTGTTTGGATAAGCAATGTCATTAACCTGGCTGATGCTCATGAAATGATCAAACAAGTTGGATCAATCGTTGATAAAGAGCAGCAGGCAAATGAAATGATTTCTCAGGTAAAAGAAAACTTCGCCCGACTCCGAACTCCGAACTCCCAACTCCGAACTTGTTATCTCATTTGGCAAAACCCCTACATGACTGCCGGAGGCGATACCTTTATTCATTCCATGATGGCAGCCGCAGGTTTTGAAAATATCTATGCAAATAAAAACAGGTACCCGGAAGTAACTGTTGCTGAACTGCAAACTGCACACTGCCAACTGCTCCTTCTTTCCTCGGAACCCTACCCTTTCAAACAAAAACATATTGATGAATTACAGTCATTATTGCCTGAGACCAAGATCATACTTGTCGATGGTGAAATGTTCAGTTGGTATGGAAGTCGACTTTTAAGGGTACCAGATTATTTCAAACAGCTTCGTCATTGGATAGCCGTTAGCCTTTAGCTGTTAGCTGTTAGCCATCAGCTTATAATCGTTCCTCAAACAACCCTCAAGTTTTCTCAACTTTAAGAATTTTGCGAAAGGCTAACGGCTAATAGCTAACAGCTAAAGGCTAACAACTCTTTCCTTATATTTGCGCTGCTAAAACCAAAAATGCAATGCCAAATAAAAGAATAACCGACCTTCTTGGCGACAAAGCCGAATACCTTCTGAATCACCAGTCAAAAACTATAAGTAAGGACTCCTTACACCTGCCCGGTCCCGATTTCGTTGATCGCATCTGGACAGGCAGCGACCGCAACCCGCAGGTGCTGCGTAACCTGCAGGCATTATATAACAAAGGAAGATTAGGTGGCACCGGTTATCTTTCTATTCTTCCCGTTGACCAGGGCATTGAGCATAGCGGCGGCGCTTCTTTCGCAAAGAATCCCATTTACTTTGACCCGGAAAATATTATCAAGCTGGCTATTGAAGGTGGATGCAATGCAGTAGCAACTACATACGGTGGCTTAGGTTTCCTTGCCCGCAACTATGCACATAAAATTCCTTTTATTGTAAAAGTGAATCACAACGAATTTCTTACCTATCCCAATAAGTTCGACCAGATCATGTTTGCTTCCATCAAACAAAGCTGGAACCTCGGTGCTGCGGCTGTTGGCGCTACGATCTATTTCGGCAGCGATGAATCAGCAAGACAGATACAGGAAGTGAGCAAAGCATTTGAAATGGCGCATGAACTGGGAATGGCTACCATTCTCTGGTGTTATCTAAGAAACCCTGCTTTCAAAACAAAAGAAAAGGATTATCATACTTCCGCCGACTTAACAGGACAAGCCAATCATTTGGGTGTAACGATCGAAGCCGATATCATCAAACAAAAATTGCCGGAGAACAATGGTGGTTATCTGGCTCTCAATACCAAAGAATCTCCTTATGGTAAGAATGATAAGCTCATTTACGAAAAACTAACCTCTGATCATCCCATTGATCTTTGCCGTTACCAGGTAGCCAATTGCTATATGGGTCGTGCAGGGTTGATCAATAGCGGCGGTGCATCTTCCGGCGCCAGCGACATGGCCGAAGCGGTGACCACTGCAGTCATCAATAAAAGAGCCGGCGGCATGGGTCTTATCTCCGGCCGCAAATCTTTCCAGCGCCCGATGAACGAAGGAATTGAAGTGCTGAATGCGATACAGGATGTGTATTTGGATAAAGAGATCACAGTGGCATAACGAAATGTCACCCTGCCTGCCCCGACGAAAGTCGTGGGAGCTTGTCGAAGGGTGATGTAATGAAAACGAATTTTGTACCAGGCTGCATTACTACTATCATCGTCTGTTGCGTCGCACTCTTCAGGGTTCTGTTCGCTGCTCGGCATTGGCGAAAGTTCTCAATGAAAATTAATTATCTTTAGTACAAGGAATAGCAGCAATATAAATGTTGGTAGCCATTTTATTTGACATCTCACTTTGACACTTTATGAATATTTTGAAAAAACTATTTAGCAGGACAAACAGTAAACAAACTCCAAAAGTTGAAAATAAAACTCCTGATAATACTAGACTAACTTACTTACTCAATATTTATGGACAGCATCCTTCCAATGAAAACTATAGAGCAGTTTTAGACGAAATTACGACAGGGAACTCCTTTTTGCTTTTGCCCTCTGCAAACGAAAATGGCAATTCAAATGGCTGGCAAACAGCACAAGTTGGAACAACAATAAATCTTGCGTCGATTTTCAATCTCGACGGACTAAGGGTACTTGGAGCATTTAGTGACGAAATCGCTTTGGTTAAGTGGACAAATCGAGAAACTCAATATACTGCAATTAAAACACAAGACCTAGTTGACTTTTGCAAACAAAATAACGTTGATAGAATTGTAATCAATAGTAACCAAAAAAACATGTTTGTTCTTGAACGAAATAGAGAGAACATAACCTCAAGAACTATACAAGAAGAAACACAAGTTTTAGTCGGAACACCGACTAATCCTTTGCCCAAAAATGCAATTGACTTGTTAATTAAAAATTTTAAAAAGGTTGATACCATTGAAGAAGCATATCAATATGCACAAAAAATGAATAATGAAATTAGTTTAGTTTTAGGAATAAAAATGACTGTTGTTTCTGACAATTCAAGAGCTGCATTACATAACGCTTTAAATGATAGTCTCAATGGCGTTGACGTCGGAATCCCGATTGATGTTTTTTTACTAGAAGACGAAGGCTGGTTGAATACGGTACGAAATATTGAAAACTCCCTGTTTTATCGACGTTAAAAAAGCTTGTCTAACTCAATTCTCTCTCTTCAAAAACATTCTCTCCAGCATAGTAAATAAAGCAGGATGTTTTTCCTGGAGCAGATCGGGCCGGTTGAAAAAATATTCGGAGACAACCGCAAAAAATTCTGCCTGGCTGCTCACCCCATAAAGATCAATATCCGATTCACCCCTCATCATCTCTTCCATTTTCTCCCGCATCATATTTACCCAGGGCAATGTGTATTGATGCTTCAGCAATACTTCCGGAATGCCATCTACGGCACCATCTGTTTTATCGATCAAATGAATAAACTCGTGAATAGCTGTATTGCTGTTCCCGGCATTATTTGTAAACCCATGCCGCAATGCCTGTTTGGAGATCACCATTACATTCTGCAAAGCCCCGGTGCCCACCATGCCTGCTACCGAACGATGCTCTCCCAGCTGTTCAAACTCATGACTGAACGCATCGGGATATAACAAAACTTCATTGAGGTTGATATATTCCCAATCCGGGAAAGCATAGATAGGAATGATGGCGCTGGCACCGATAAGCACCCGGTCAAGATTATCCACGGTTGTTTTTATCCCGGTGATCCGGACATTGGCAAGGAATCGTTGAACCTTTTGTTCGAATTTTTCCCTTCCTTCCGGATCAAGCTGCTGGTAAAATACCACATGTTCATCTAACAAATTCCTGTACTGGTCCGTCATCGGAATAATTTTTTTCTTTTTTCCGGGCCTCAATACAAAAAGAATAAGCACAATGATGATAGCCATTGCAGATATAACCTGTAAAATATAAACGATCATTCTATAAAGTTAACCAACTCCGGGCTTCTTTTGTTTTTGAAAGAAGGCAACTGTTGTTAAACTTTTTGCGTTATTTTACATCAGAGGATTTAATTCTTCCTGAAATATATCAACCATGAGAAAGGCTTTTACCATTGCATCAATATGCATCGCATTTATTTATACCAGCATTTCCTGCAGCAAGGGCGGCAGCGGGGGTGTGAGTTCGGTTGACTGCAATACAGTTGCCAATAAGGCCTTTGCTGCCGATGTAAATCCCATCATTCAGTCCACTTGCGCCATAACAGGTTGTCATGAAGCCGGCAGCGTCAATGGTGTCGGGCAACTGACAACTTATAATGATATTTTCAACCACCGCAATGAAATACAATCAGCCATATCAGCAGGCAGGATGCCAAAGACCGGTTCTCTAAGCACTTCGCAAAAAAATTCTATTCTTTGCTGGATCCAGGGCGGCGCTCCGAATAACTAAGTCAGAGAGGTCAAATAAGTCAAATAGGTCAAATGCATATGACCCGTTTGAACTATATGATCCCATTTGACTTATATGACCTATATGACCATCATGACTCCCGACTCTTAGAACAATCCCTATATTTGTACCTCAACAATTGGTTATGGCAAAACAAGTTGAAGATTTTGATGCCAACCTGGCCGGTGAAGAAGGAAAGACAGAAGAAACGAAGACCAGTTGGTTCAAACGTATCAAGAAAGGGATCAATACAAAGACATCAGAAAAAAAGGAGACCCCCGAAGGGCTTTGGGTAAAATGCCCTGAATGCAATTTTATTTGCACCGTTACCGAATTAAGGGAGAGTTTATTTGTTTGCCCCAAATGCAGTTTTCATCACCGCATTAACAGCAGTGAATACTACGAAATACTTTTTGATAATGTTGAATTCACCGAACTGTTCAATAATATCCGCAGTAAGGATTTTTTGGGGTTCACCGACCTGAAGCCTTATAAAAAAAGGCTGGAAGACCTGTGGAGCAAAACTGACCTGCAGGATTCCATGCGGGTGGCCGTTGGTAAAGTGAATGGACATGAAATGGTGATCGCCTGCATGGATTTTGAATTCATCGGCGGCTCACTGGGCAGTGTGATGGGTGAAAAATTTTCGAGAGCAGTTGATCATTGCCTGCAACACAAGTTACCCTATATGGTGATTGCAAAAAGCGGCGGCGCCCGGATGATGGAAAGCGCATTCTCCTTAATGCAATTGGCAAAGACCAGCGGCAAACTCTCACAACTCAGCGATGCAAAACTTCCTTATATTTCTTTATTGACCGATCCTTCTTTTGGCGGCATCTCTGCTTCCTTTGGTATGCTCGGCGATCTGAATATTGCAGAACCGGGAGCATTGATCGGTTTTGCCGGACCCAGGGTTATTAAAGAAACCATCAAAAAAGATCTGCCGGAAGGGTTTCAGCGCAGTGAATTTATTTTGGAACATGGTTTTTTGGATTTTATTGTACCAAGGAAAGAGTTGAAGGAGAAGTTGACAACGGTGTTGGGGTTATTCAAAAACTAACAGCTATGATAAAGAAATTTTTTTTTTTCATTGTGCCTGTAATGATGAGCATAACAGGATGGACACAAAAAACTGTATTTACTTACCCCGAAGTTGGTGGCAAAGATTATTCGATTATTTCCATAGCTTGTATAAATGAAAAAGATAAGACCCTCTGTCTCGGCTTAAAGGATAATACAAAAATTGAATACTTTCTGTTTTCACCCGAGTTCAAACTGATTTCCAAAGTATCTCCGTCTGACGGCTTAAAAAAAACGGCTTATGCTTTTGAAAAGCAGCAGTTGATGAAAGCCATCGTGAATAATACAGGTTTTAATTTTATTTACTGGGCCCGGGATAAAAAAGTTTTTAATAATGCTCCATTTATCACTGTTCAAACCATAAATTTTGACAAGAAGGAAGTTTCCCTGAATAACAGTTTTATTATCGCCGATGAGGAAAGCTGGATAGAAAATTTTACATCAGGCAATAAATATTATGGCGTGCTCTGCAATAAGAAGACTGACCAGCTTATCATAAATACTTTGAATGCAGATGGAAAGACAGAAAGGAAAACTATCTTTTTTGGGTTGGAAAATTTTTATAAAGCTAAAAACGTCAATCTTTTTGACTATTTCTTTTTTTCCCGTGATTTTACACCTTCGCAGGAAACTGGTCTTAAAGAAGGAAGTGATCTTGCAAAATTCTTTGCTTACCCCGACAAAGCCGTTATTACTGTTCAAAAAGATAAGGAACCTCCGCATATCCTCAACCTTGACCTTGCAACAATGACCCTGACCAAGAAAAAACTATCTATGGACGGTTTTTGCGGATTCGCAGGTAAAAAACAACCTTTCTATAACAATGCATATATTTTTGATTCTAATTTATATGTATTGAATGTTTGTAAAGACATGATCGAAATAGGCATTTTTAACCCGGAAACAGGAGCTTTACTCAAGCATCATCAGATCCTTGAATCGGATGAAGCATTTTTTGATGCAACAAGTTCAAGAGTTATTGGGCAAAATGAAAAAGAAAAAGAATTAAAAACAAAAGAGCTCATTAAAAAAATGATGAGAGGTTCATTGGGAATTGTGGCAGCAAAAAACAGGAATGGTAATGTTGTCCTTACTTGCGGCACTTATGATGACACACAATTTAATGGAGGTGGATATTATGTCGGGGGTTTTACTGCCGGCACGCAGAACTTTGATCCTAATAAACATTATAACCAAGGCAAAAGCAATAAAATAACATTAGTTACTTCATTTAAAATCGTTCTTGATAAAGAGAAACTGACTCTTTTGCCCGGCCAGGATGTTGAATCACGATACGACAAAATACAAGATTATAGTCAGAATTTTCAACCAACTGCACAAGCAAACTCAAGATATCTTTTCCCCTTTAATGGAAAACTTTATTTCGGGTTTTATGATGCTGCCAAAAAAGCGTATTTGATCCAGTATCTTGAAGATGATAAATAATGCCAGATTTCAACAATCGTTCTGCCTTCCACGAATTCTTCATTGACTCCAGATATGAAGCCGGCATGGTATTGCTGGGAACAGAAATAAAATCATTAAGAGAAGGCAAGGTTAGTTTCAATGACAGTTACTGCCTGATCCATAAAGGCGAAGTGTGGCTGAAGTCCCTTCATATTGCTGAATACTCACATGGAACGGTGAATAATCATGATCCGCTGCGTGACAGAAAATTGTTGTTAAGAAAAAGAGAAATAAATAAGATCGAAGCCAAACTAAAAGAAAAAGGATATACCCTTGTTCCTTTGCGTATCTTCTTCAGCGATAAAAATCTTGCTAAAATAGAAATTGGCCTTGCCAAAGGCAAGAAGCTGCACGATAAACGGGAAAGCATTAAACAAAAAGATGTGGAAAGAGAAATGAAGCGATACCTGTCCTGAGGACTCTCCGAAGGAGTCATTGACCTTTGGAGAAATAATATTGTGTAAAACTTCGTTTCTGCAGGGGATAACTTTTGGCGATATTACAACCCGATGAAAAAAATATTTTTTCTTTTATTATTGCTCGTTTCATTACGCTCCCAATCACAATCTGTTTTTGGCGCCTGGTATGGCTATGCCAATGTAAAGACAAACAGTTCCGCCAGCAATTACCTGGTTGAGCTTATCCTGCAACCTGAAAAGAATTATGTAGTTGGGATCCTCAATTATTATTTTAAGAATACGTACCGGGGTATACAGGTAAAAGGAAATTATGATGCAGCCAGGAGGCAACTCAGTCTTTATGATGTGCCGGTAGCTTACTATGGTTCCATCAGTACCTTTGAAGTGGACTGCATCATGAATTTGCGGGCAATATTGAGAGTGGCCCAGGCCGGCTCCAGCCTGCAAGGCAGTTTTAGCAGTCTTCCTGAGTACAGGCATACCTGCCCGGATGTGACCATTAACCTGACACTGGATACTACTGTCAGCGACAGGGATTCTGTAAAAAGAGCGATCAGCGAATTCAAGGAATATTACCAGGTATGGAAGCCAACGATAGACGATACATTAATTGCTGTAAGCACAGTTCCCAGGAAGGTGGTCAACTTTGTAACAGAAAATGAATTTACCAAACGGAAAACTGTGATCACACATGAGGTAGAAGTTGAATCAGATTCCATACGCGTTGATGTGTATGATAACGGGGAAATAGACGGCGATATCATCTCATTGTTTTATAACCAGCAGCTCATTCTCAATAGCCAGAAGCTTACGCACAGGTCCATACATATAAACCTGGTACTTGACAGTACAAAAACGAGTAATGAAGTATCGATGTTTGCCGAGAACCTTGGACTGATCCCGCCGAATACGGCGCTGATGATCATTAATGACGGCAAAAACAAATTTGAGATCCCTGTTTCCAGCAACCTGGAAAAAAATGCGACGATCAGTATTAAAAGAAAAAAGAAAACTGTACAAACACCGAAATAATCTAACCGAATAGTTCAGGTTGTTTACTTTCTTTTGTTTTCACCCATTCCATTTCTGTTGACTTGCTGAAATCAGCCAGTTTGTTCCCGACAGTTTTGTACCCGGTCACTTCAGCGATCTTTGCGATCTTGAGTTTGCCTTTTCGGATCTGCGCTCCCCTGCCCTGCTGCATCGACAGTATGGGTTCTTCGGCAGTTGTAACCGCTTCAACATAATTTCCTTCTCCTTCCTTGATGAAAAGGAATTTATTTTTCAATGTTGTTGTTTCAACCTTGAACCGTTTTACGATGAATTGCTTTTTATCCATGTCAACATAAACTGCTGTAATAATTTTTTCAGGGATAAACTTCTCGATGAATATCACTTTCTCCGAATCTAACTTTTGCGTCAGCTCCTGGTCAGTCACTTCGTAATTGCCATCGCTGTACACGACAAGGATATTTTCGTCAGTCCCGAACATTCCAAGGTATTCTCCTTTCTCATCCGTATTCAAACGGCCAAACTGATCATCATACCATAATTTTTTACCGGCGATCGTTGATACTCCTGCTTCTTTCAATCGTACGCCATCTGATTTTATCGGGTACTTCGTCACCGTGTTGCCCATGCTGCTTCTTCCTTTGATCTCCAGGTCGGCAAAATTGAATTCCAGTTCTTTGATCCTTGCCTTGCTGCCCGGCGTAAGAATAATTTTAACCACTTCGGCCTCGCCATTCGGGTTAATGCTCAGGTAATGTACTTTACTGTTCTCATCTCCTTTGGTAAGATCGTATTCTTTATCACGGGTCACGCCTGTCACATTGAAACGCTTGGCAAAACTTTTTTTGCTTTTGCCATCCATATAGATCATGTTGTAGGTAGTGCGTTCATCGTTTTTCTGGAAAACAGCTACATGCATGATGTCCTTGCCGATGAAAGTCTTGTCAGACACTTTCACCACTTTCATAATACCCCGTTTTGAAAATGCAATAATGTCGTCCAGGTCCGAACATTCAAACAATAGTTCATCTTTTTTCAAACCGGTGCCGATGAAACCTTCTTCGCGGTTCACATAGAGTTTGGTATTGGCAATAGCAACAGATTTTGCTTCTATGATCTCAAATTGTTTTATTTCTGTTTTTCTCTCCCTGCCATTCCCATATTTCTTCTGCAGGTTCTCAAAATAAGCAACGGCATAATCAATAAGGTTATTCAGATCATGCTTTACCTGCTTGATCTCTGCCTCTAATCCTTTTATCTGGTCATTCAGTTCATCAATGTCTAATTTGTAGATCCGACGAACCGGTTTTTCTGTCAGCTTGATGATATCTTCTTTTGTAATTGCTCTTTTTAATTGCTTCTTAAAAGGAACAAAAGCCTTATCGATCCCTTCCAGCACTTTATCCCATGTCTCATGTTTTTTCTCCAGTTCCTTGTATATCTTTTCTTCAAAGAAAATTTTCTCCAATGATGTGTAATGCCATTTCTCCTGCAGTTCATTCAGTTTGATCTTCAGTTCCTTTTCCAGCAGCTCTCTTGTTTTATCAACGGAAAGTTTCAATAATTCCTGTACGCCGAGGAATTGCGGCTTTTGTCCCACGATGACGCAGGCATTGGGAGAAATGGAAACTTCGCAATCAGTGAATTTGTATAGTGCATCGATCGTAATATCCGGTGAAATTCCGGGAGCAAGGTCAACCTGTATCTCTACAACAGCTGCCGTATTATCTGTTACTTTTTTAATTTTTATTTTTCCCTGGTCATTGGCTTTTACGATGGATTCCATTAATTGGGTAGTAGTAATTCCGTATGGTACACTCCGGATAGCCAATGTTTTCTTATCCACTTCTTCAATATGCGCCCTTACTTTTACTTTGCCTCCCCGTTTTCCCTGGTCGTATTCAGCTATATCGATCATACCTCCTGTCAGAAAATCGGGATAGAGTTCAAATCGTTTTCCTCTTAAATATTTTATAGCAGCTTCAATTAGTTCAATAAAATTATGAGGAAGAATTTTTGTAGAAAGTCCAACAGCTATACCATCGGCTCCCTGTGCCAATAATAAAGGGAACTTCATGGGAAGTGTCACCGGTTCGTTCTTCCTGCCATCATAACTTAACTGCCACTCTGTGGTTTTATTATTAAAGGCAACCTCAAGTGCAAACTTGCTTAGTCTTGCTTCGATATACCTCGCTGCTGCTGCATCATCACCGGTCCTTACATCACCCCAGTTACCCTGTGTATCGATCAGCAGATCTTTTTGACCCATATTCACCAATGCATCGCCAATACTTGCATCACCATGCGGATGATATTGCATGGCCTGCCCGATGATATTCGCTACTTTGTTATAACGGCCGTCATCCATTTCCTTCATCGCATGAAGGATCCGGCGTTGAACCGGTTTCAGGCCATCTTCGATCGCCGGTACGGCTCTTTCAAGGATCACATAAGAAGCATAGTCCAAAAACCATGTTTTGTACTGACCATGCAGTCCGCTATCATTGTTTTGAACTGCTATCGCTTTATTTTTTGCTGCACTCATTCTAATTTTTTATTCCTTAGCCCCCTATCCCAGCCCGACCTTCGGTCCCAACCTATGGTTGTCCGCAAGGGGGAAAGGAGTACTGACGGGACACAATTAATTTTTCGTTCTTTAAGAGCTTTCCCATTTTCTTATTCCTTATTCCTTATTCCTTATTTCTCATGCTTCAT
>DATHDV010000115.1:0-14463 GCA_035318845.1 Chitinophagaceae bacterium | reverse complement strand
ATTACTTATTCTTCATTTACCATCCTTCTCCCATACCAAAGCACTCGCACCCAAAATAGCAGCGTCAGCTTCCTTCAGATCACTGAACATTAATTTCACTTTATTCTTAAATGTTTGCACAAGGTTGGCTTCCATCGCTTTTCGTGTGGGGTTAATGACCAGGTCCCCGGCCTTCGTCAACCCGCCGAATAAAATGATCGCTTCCGGTGAAGAGAACATCACAAAGTTGGCCAACGCCTCACCCAGTATCTGCCCGGTAAATTCAAACACATCATTGGCGATCTTATCACCTTTTTTAGCGCAATCAAACACTGTTTCGCTGGTGATAAGATCATTGATACTAAAATCCCTCAACAGGCTTTCCACCCGTGGATTTTCAGTCAGCATATCTATAGCTGTTTCTCTTACTCCTGTTGCAGATGCATAGGATTCAAGTGTGCCTCTTATTCCTGTTCCTTTATGCATTCGTCCGCCCGGGCGAATGATCGTGTGCCCCAGTTCACCGGCAAAACCATCATGACCCAAAACGATTTTTCCATCGATCACAATACCGCTGCCGACTCCGGTTCCCAATGTAATAACGATAAAATGCTTCATGTTTTTGGCGCAGCCATACATCATTTCGCCCATAGCAGCGGCATTGGCATCATTGGTGAGTTTTACTTTCAATCCAAATTTTTCAGAAACCATTTTTGCAAAAGGGATAATGCCCCGCCATTTCAGGTTGGCCGCATATTCAATATTACCGGTATAAAAATTACCGTTGGGTGCGCCGATGCCAATACCGATAAATTTTTTCAACCCACCTGCTTCATGGATCATCGGCATGAGTTTTTTGTGCAGTTCATCAATGAAATCCTGCACGGCCTCATGTTTGTTTGTCAGCAGCCTGTCTTGTTTTAATATCTTACCATTCTTATCCACAATACCGAACTTGGTATTGGTGCCGCCGATATCAATGCCGATCGCAAATTCTGCCATAGTAGTAACTAATTTTTCACCGCAGAGGCACAGAGACGCTAAGGATTTTAGAATAATACTCTGCGTTTCCCTGTCTCTGCGGTTATTTTCTCATTCTTTAATCAGGTAATGAAACTTCAAACCGAAAATACATCAAAAAACTGCTCTCGTCATTCGCCCAATTCATTTAATTCTCTTAAATCGTATGATTCGTAATAAAATCGTTAAGTTCGGGAAACTTTTTACCAATATGCGTACAGCAAGTGAGTTATCCAGTCATCGGAGAAATTTTATTTTCCCGTTAGTAATCATCGGGGCATTGTTCTTCATCTTTGGTTTTGTTACCTGGGCCAATAGCCAGTTGATCCCTTATTTGAAAGTAGCCTGCGAACTTACTACGACCCAATCTCTGTATGTGGCTTCTGCATTTTTTGCAGCTTATTTTGTAATGGCCATCCCTTCTTCGATCATTTTGAAAAAGACAGGATATAAAAAGGGGATGTCATTGGGCTTATTGGTTATGGCCGTTGGCGCCCTTGTATTCATTCCCGCCGCACAATCCCGGAATTACTCCATGTTCCTGGGTGGATTGTTTATTATCGGCACCGGGCTTGCCTTATTACAAACTGCTTCTAATCCTTATGTAACCGTATTGGGTCCGATAGAAAGCGCTGCCCAACGTATCAGCATCATGGGTATCTGCAATAAAGTTGCCGGAATCCTGGCTGTTTTTGTATTGGGTGGTATTGTTCTTAAAGATGTGGATGCATTGAAGGCAAAGCTGCTTGGACTGAGCGCTGCCGATAAAGCAACAGAATTAAATACCTTGGCAACAAGAGTGATCAATCCATACATTACCATTGCTGTTGTATTGTCTGTGCTGGCTGTTATTATTTATTTTATTAATCTTCCTGAAATCAGAGAAGAAGAAGAAAAACCGGATGCCACACATACAAAAATTCATACAAGCATTTTTCAATTCCCGCATTTGATATTGGGGGCGTTGGCTATCTTCTTTTATGTGGGAGTAGAGGTCATCAGCTATGATACGTTTGCCGGTTTTGGAGAATACCTGGGATATCCATTGGAAAAAGCTTCAAAGTTTGCTTCTTATACTGGTTATGGATTATTGCTGGGTTATGTATTAGGGATCATTTGTATCCCGAAATATATTTCGCAGCAAAAAGCATTAGTGGCAAACACCATTTTCAGTATTGCTCTTGTTTTGCTCGCCATATTTACTGGTGGCATGGTGGCCGTTGTTTGTTTTGCTTTGCTTGGTTTTTCCAATGCAGTCATGTGGCCTGCTATCTGGCCATTGGCAATTGATGGACTTGGCAAGTTTACAAAAATTGGCGCAGCCTTGCTGATCATGGGGATTGTGGGCGGAGCTGTATTGCCCCCACTGTACGGGCAGCTTTCAAAAATGCTGGATTCAAAACAAACAGCTTATTTTCTTATGATACCTTGTTATCTCTATATTCTTTATTATGCTCTTATCGGGTACAAGGCTGGAAAAAAATAAGGTATGGAAATAGTGCATATTGCTGCAGAATGTTATCCCGTAGCAAAAGCCGGTGGTCTTGGTGATGTGGTGGGTTCCTTGCCCAAATACCAGGCAGAATTGGGTCATATAGCCAAAGTGGTGATGCCGATGTACCGCACTAAATTTCTTTACGATAACCAATGGGAACTGGTTCATGAAGGCGACCAGCATATGGGTCCGCATCATTTTCATTACAGTATCATCAAAGAAAAAACCAACAAACTTGGTTTCGATCTTTACCTCGTTGATATAAATGGATTGCTTGACCGTGAAAAGATCTATGGCTATGATGACGACACCGAACGTTTTCTTTCTTTCCAGATAGCTGTTTGTGATTGGTTGAAAAAATGGGAGCATAATCCTGATGTTATCCATTGTCACGATCATCACACGGCTCTTATTCCTTTCATGGTAAAATATTGTTTTGAGTTCAGGCAAAAATTGGCTGGGGTGCCGACGGTATTCACGGTGCATAATGCACAATACCAGGGATGGATCGGCTGGGACAAATATTATTATCTCCCGGCATTTGACAGTTGGAAATGGGGTTTGCTGGATTGGGATAAAAATATAAACCCGATGGCATCAGCTGTGAAATGCGCCTGGAAAGTGACCACCGTCAGTAACAGCTATCTTGATGAATTAAAACATGCAGCCAATGGTTTGGAAAACCTATTTGGTTATGAACAGGGCAAGAGTTATGGCATCCTGAATGGAATTGATACAGATGTATGGGATCCGCTGACGGATACGATGATCGCAAAAAATTATGACAAGGAACTGGTTGAAAAAGGAAAACTGAAAAATAAAAAAGAACTCGCAGGCCAATTTGGATTGGATCCCGATAAGCCATTAATATCTTTTGTTGGCCGCTTAGTAGGAGAGAAGGCGGCAGATCTATTGCCTGAAGCTATTAGCCAGTCCATCTACCAGCATCATGGCAATGCTAATTTCCTTGTGTTGGGCTCGGGCGACCCGGCACTGGAAGATCAACTGGAACAAATGAAGAAGGAATTCGGGGGTTATTTCAATTCTTATATCGGGTACAGCGAACCCTTGAGCCATTTGATATATGCCGGTTCAGATTTTTTGTTGATGCCAAGCCGTGTAGAGCCCTGCGGGTTGAACCAGATGTATGCACTGCGTTACGGAACTGTTCCGATGGTAAGAAATATTGGTGGATTAAAAGACACGGTGACTGACATGGGTGACTGGCAGGGTTTCGGTATCCGGTTTGACCAGCCGTCTGTCCATGATATCACTTATTCAGTTGGCCGGGCTATTGACCTTTACAAAAATAAACCTGACCTTTATACATGGATGCGCAGTTACATGATGACGATCGATCATTCATGGGATTCATCGGCGCAGCAGTATATTGATCTTTATAAGTCGCTTAAAAGCTGAGAGATGATAACTGATAGATGAAAGATGATAGTTCTTCAGGCGTAAAAGCTCTTTTATTATTGTTTTTTCCTGATTGTAGACGGGATGTTTTAGTGTAAAATTATTTTTTAACCTAAAACTATTGTTATGAGCCGCGAAAGTATTTTAAAGGAAAAGAGTTTTGATTTTGCTGTAAGAGTCATTAACTTATATAAATTCTTAAAAGCAAAGCACAACGAATATGAGGTTTCAAAACAACTATTCAGGTCAGGCACTGCAATCGGGGCATTAGTACGAGAGGCTGAACATGCGGAAAGCAGGAAGGATTTTTCTCATAAACTCAATATTGGCCTGAAAGAAGCGAATGAAACTGTTTACTGGCTGGAATTATTATACGCAACAGAATATATTAATAAAAAAATGTTTGATTCACTGATGAATGATGCGGTTGCCCTGTTAAAAATGCTTATAGCAAGTGTGAAAACTACAAAAAGAAGGGCCACGTGAGACAGGAAGCAACTATCATCTATCATCTGTAAACTATCATCTGAGCTATGGCGATCAGAACCATTACAAACTCTAAAGAAATTTTATCTGTTATTCTTGGTGGTGGCGCGGGATCAAGATTATATCCCCTTACAGCGGCCCGGAGTAAACCGGCTGTCCCCATCGCAGGGAAGTATCGGTTAGTCGATATTCCTATTTCCAATTGTTTGAATAATGGTATCGGCAGAATGTTTGTACTTACACAATTCAATTCAGCATCACTCAACCGGCATATAAAGAACACCTATCATTTCAGCGCATTCAGCAAAGCATTTGTAGATATACTGGCCGCAGAGCAAACTCCTGATAACCCCACCTGGTACCAGGGCACGGCTGATGCGGTGCGCCAGGGACTACGCCATATCGAACCATTTGAAAGCGATTATGTGCTGATCCTTTCCGGCGACCAGCTTTACCAAATGGATTTTGCGGAAATGCTGGACCATCATAAAAATTTGAAAGCAGATATTTCAGTGGCCACCATTCCTGTAACTGAAAAAGAAGCGCCTGAGTTTGGTATTTTAAAATCACAGGAGGGATTGATCACTTCATTCATAGAAAAACCAAAAAAGGAATTATTGCCTGATTGGATAAGTGAAACCGGGAGTGATATGAAAATTTTGGGCAGATCATACCTGGCCTCCATGGGGATTTATATTTTTAACCGCCAGTTACTGTTTGACCTTTTACAAAATGAATTTAAAGATGCCACCGATTTTGGCAAGGAGATCATTCCTCAATCCATCAACAAATACAAAGTGGCCAGTTATCAATATGATGGTTACTGGACCGATATCGGAAATATTCATTCTTTCTTTGAAGCAAATCTTGACCTCACAAGGGATATCCCTTTATTTAATCTTTTCGATAATGACCGTACCATTTATACCCGTAGCCGCATGTTGCCCCCGGCCAAGATCAGCGGCACCACGCTGGAAAAAACATTGGTAGCAGAAGGTTCGATCATTCATGCATCGCGGATCGAAAGCAGTGTGATCGGTATTCGTTCAAGGATCGGTCTTGGCTCAACCCTGGTAAGTACTTACATGATGGGAAACGATTATTATGAAACGCTGGAGGAAATGGCGCAGGGTAATAAGATCGGGATACCGATGATGGGTATCGGCAGCCGTTGTTATATTAAAAATGCGATCATAGATAAAAACTGCCGCATAGGTGATGATGTCCGCATCAATGGAGGCTCACATATTGAAAATGCTGATCTCCCTCTTTATTCTGTAAAGGATGGCATTGTTGTCATCAAGAAGGGAGCTATTATTCCCAATGGGTTTGTTATTTAAGCAGGTGGTTCAGATAGCAAAATTGAGTATCAGCTTGCTGCCATATGTTCCCCAATCTTTTGCGAGCCGTTGTAATGAACTCATCATAGTTGAACGGTTGACTTTTTTCCCTTTGGTGGCCGGAACCACTTTGTTCATCTTTACATCAAACACTTCTACTTTGGTAGCAAACCATGTGGCGTGAAGTCTTGGAATACCCATTCCCAATATCATTCCCGGTAGTCCCTGTATGCCTTCAGGACCACCATTGATCAACAGTTCATCAGCATAGAAAGCAAATATGGCTATCGAATCATTCAATATACCAACTGCTTTACGACAATCATAACCAGCGATGGTCCTTACATCCCCGGTGATCTTCCATTTTATTTTCATTAAGCTGTCTTCAACAAGAAAGGTTTCTTCAAAAACCGGCTTCTGTGATATGGAAATGCCTTTCTTGTAATCCGTATAAACAATATTCTTATCTCCAACCGGCCGGTAAAAACTCCTGGGGTCCTGCGGCATTTCTTTTATGGGACGATACATGGACCTGCTGGTGTCACCTGTAAATTCATAATAGCTGACAACAGAAACAGGATAACGGTCTTTATTCTGTTCGTACCAGCTATTGCCTTCCTGCAGGTCTTTCATCAGCTGGCGGACACTTGTTGTTTTCTCAAACTCCACTTTGATGGTTGAGAAAAAACGGTCCTGGGCAGTTACTGCCTGTACTGCTATTGTTATGCTTACTGATAAAATGATCTTCTTTATCATTTTTTTTCTCCTCCCGGCATTTTATTGAATGACCATTCAAATTTTAAAAGAAAATAGCGGCTGATGCGTTGGAACCGGTCATCTGAAATAAATGTACTGTTGATGGTACGGGTAAAGCCCTTATTGTCATCCAGCAGGTCATTGGCATAAAAACTGATCTTACCGGCATCTTTTTTAAATAACTTTTTGGTAATGCCCGCACTCCATATCACCAGGTTGGTATTGCTGGCAAATGCATTGATATGCTGCCGAAGATCAAAATTGACATTTGAATTTATTTCCACCTTCCAGGGTAGTTCCACTTCCGCATACACCTGGCCACCATAGGTAAAATAGTTATTATTATTACCAGTCGCCAGGGAAGACCTGGAAGCATTATAGCCGACAGATGGGTTAATACTAAAATCATATTTATCATCAGCATCAATGCCAAAGTTCAGACTCAGGCTAACGGCGTTTGAATTCGTCTCAACTTTTTGCCCGTTCACAAAATTGATGAAGCGGTTGCCGTTACCGTTCAGGCCAAACCCATATCTTGGTTTTTTATCGCCCTTGCCTTTATTATAGTTGCTCCACAAGTACCAACTGTGATTCCCGTTCACATTCACCGGGTAATAGGTTCTTTTGCCGGTAGTGAGATCAATGGTATTGAATTGTGTTATTGCATTTTCCTGGATATTATAAGAAAAATTTACCCCAAGCCATGATTGGGAGAGAACCTTGTATTGATTGAAGAATATAGATATCCCGTGATTAAATCCCACTTTCAGATCGGGGTTGCCTTTATATTCATTGAGCGGATCCGTATTGTCCCGTAACGGTTGCAACTGGTTAATGGTAGGTTGCCTGGTCGTGCCCCGGTAATTGATCCCGATATTGGTTTGCGGCTTGGGCACATAATTGAACTGTGCCTGTGGTGTTATATTCAGGAAATGAAATTGACTGTGATTGTTATTATCAAGATCATCAAGTCCCAGTTTTACCGTGGATACCCCCGAGCCCAAACCGAATCTTATTTTTTTCCAGTTATAACGGAGGATCGCATTTCCGCTATGAGAAAAAGCGTCCAGTTGAAAATTGTTGCTGAACTCGGATATCAGCACTTCATATTTTCCATTGGTCCCCTTTTCATATGTATTCCGCAATGAACGGGAAAGGTTCCTGTTATAAGCATAATCCACCACCAGCATCCACCTGTCTGATAAGGGTTCTGTAAAAGTGCTTTTAACACCGAAGGTAGTGGAGCGGCCATCAAATGATTTTTGCTGGTCGGTTGTATCGGTATTTTTGTAAACTCCGAGGCTATCGAAGAACCTTATCCTTGTATTCGTAAGCCCGCTGTTATTATCATCCGTTATCCCATAACGCAAAACGGTTTGCCACTGGCGGTTCTTCTTTTTAAAGAGTTGTTTGTATGTAAACTGGTTATCTATTTGATTTCTTTCCGTGCTATTATCATAGTTATTAAAGCTCTGGTTGACAGAGTCCCGGTTACCATTCAAAAACTCTCCGTTATTCTTCCCGATAGTATGACTTGTTTTGCCTGTATAGACAGCAACAATTTTAAAAGAGGTCAGCGAATCAAGTTTCCACTCATATTTGGCATTCACGGCATGCTGTTGGTTCAATGCGTTTTTAGTGGTATACCTGTTACTGTATGTAAGTCCTGATGGAAGGTTGTTTTGTGTCATCGTTGTGCCGACGTTAGTGGTGCCAAGCCTGTTAAAGCGATAGGAAAGATTCACATTGTGCTTGTCACTGTTCCATTTATTACTGAAAAGTGTCCCCGCTGTCCATGCATCCGGCAATCCGCGAAGATTCCAGTCGTTAAAATCATCGTTGCCTCCAAAACTGAAATAATAGCCGCTTAATTCGTCAAATTCAAAATCATTCTCAATACCCAGTTTCTGGCGATCTTCCCAGTTCAAACTGCCGGCATTCACATTTGTCCGGGTTCCAAACGCTGATAATTTCTTTTTACCAACAAACCTGTTGTAAAGCAATTTGGAATCATAATATTTATTGAAATCAGTACCTGCATACAGTTTTCCAAATGCTCCTTTCTTCGCATCTTCTTTCAGTTTGATGTTAACCGTCTTTCCTTCATTACCGGTACTCATGCCGGTCAACTGTTGCTGTTCTGTTTTTGTTTCAAATACCTGAACCCTGTCAACAGCTTTTGCTGAAATATTCTGAGTGGCCATGGTAGGATCATCGCCAAAGAATTCTTCCCCATCTACCAATACTTTATCCACTCTTTTACCCTGTGCCACTATTTCTCCTTTACTGTTAACGGTAAAGCCCGGAAGTTTCTTCAACAGGTCCTCGACCGTTGCACCTGCTTTGACCTTAAAGCTATCCGCAACAAATTCTGTTGTATCACCTTTTATCCGGATAGCCGAACCGGTTTTTATTACAACTTCTTCAAGAAGCTTGCTTTTCAATGTCATGTTCACGGTTCCAATATCTTTATTTCCCCTGATCTCGATCGGTTCCAGGTAATCAGCAAACCTTGGATAAGTGATCAGCATGAAATACAAACCCGTATCAACTTTGGGAAGCACAAATTTTCCCTGTTGATTCGTTCTTGTATAAGTGGCGATCGTAGTATCAGATTTTCGTAAAAGGGAGATGACGGCAAGATGAAGGTTTTGCTTTTCAGATGAGTCTGCAATATTTCCGCTGATAACCGCCTGCTGTGCCCGAACAGCCAGGAAAGATAAACATAAGAAGCAGGTGAATACAGCCGTTTTGAGCATGTTGCTGGCGTTGGTTAGTTCTGAAAAATATCAATTTGGTTGCTGATTATCGTTGATATTTACCGGAACTGCACAAAATTGATGATTTGCGGTAAGAATAAGTTGTCAACAAAGCTACAGTACTGTTAATTTTTGACCAAAACCCTGCAGTAATGCGAATTATTTTCTGCTGATGGAGTTGAGAAAATGATTTTAAGTCGAATCCAAAAAAACATTTTGGGGAAGAAGGGATGGGGCTTAGCTGTTGACATTTTATTATTACCAAAATATCAGCCCTTTGGGCTTGCCCGGGACTTGCAGCCCCACCGGGGCAATAATTTGGTAACGTAGCGATCAAAAAATAATTAAGCTCCTGGGGCCACCAATCGGGTATTCTCTTTCATTATGGACACTACACCAGGCTAGGTCAATTGCGAATGAATAAAGAATATCCTTCTGCAGGGTTTAAAAAGTTAATAAGCTGGTTATCCTTTTTCACTGAAAAAATGTTGTTGGTACAACCAGGGGCAGGGTCCAGGCTAAAAATTCCATAACCCCGTTTCTCAGTTTTTTTCTCACTAACAATGTCAGAAACAAAAACCGTTTTGTTTTTTGCAGGGATGAATATTTGCCAATCATAACCGGCTTTGATCCCGTTTTTTCCATCGGTCACAAAAACGGTTGTAGTATCATTGGAGGTCTGGTAGTTTGCACTAAAACCATATGTCACCATAAATGTGTCGATCAAATTCTGGAAATTGTCCGCCGGTTTAAATTTTCTCAGGACGAAAGTATCAATGTCCGAGGGGGAGAAGGCAATAAAAGCCGGTCGGATTTGCAGGTCAGTACAGTCATATTCTTTTGTACAACTTGCAAAAACAAAAACTATTGACAATACAGCGATCCCTATTTTAGTTTTCATATACAAATTTTATCAATATTAAGAATCTCTCGTCAGGCAAATTTACCTATAGATACTTAAAAGTTGAAAAATGCTGCTTCTAATGCGTTGGACACGCATCGGGGCACTCTTCTTTATTACGGACACGAAACAAGGCGGAGAGATATCCAAAAAATCAGCAAAAACTATTTTGATTGTATTCTATCAGTCATGTTGGTCTTTTAAATAAAACCCCAATTGAGCAAATGGATTAAACAATGGACTAATTTGAAGGCAGCCACTTTCATTCTTCATACTCAGCACCTGCCCCGAATGTGCATAAATCAGCAAATCCTTATACAAATATGTTTGTTCCTTAAGGTTGCTGGATCTTTCTGAGAACTCCCAGATAAAACTATCGTAATTTCTGTCATAATAAAAATCAATGTAAGTGTTTTCATTGAAATGACCCAAGCTGGCAGCAATTGACTTTGCCTCGGTCATCGATATAATATTTTGTTTGGAGGGATTTGCCGAGATAAGAGGCAATTCAATTCCTTCAACCACTTTTCCATTCTTGTCCATTACCATCTCTGCTGTGTACCTGGCAATACCAAGAGTTGTATCTGAAAAAGAAAAAGCTAAATAATAATTGTATGCTTCCCATTGGTATTCTTTTTTAAAGTTCTCTATTTTATCCAGCCTGTCCAGGTCTACTACTTGCCCGCCGTAAAGAAAAAGTTTTTTATAAAAAGCAACTCCGAGTCTATTTACCAAATAGGACTCTACTTTTTTTTGTATGTCAACCGGCAGTTCGGTTAGTGCCCGTGGTTCTTTGGGTTGATAATCGCCAAATGATATGCCTCCATAATCTTTGTAAATCATTCCGGGTAACTTAGGTAAATATTTTGAGTTGGCCGTTAAAAAAAAAGTGTGTATATGATCCTTCTCAAGGTTAACAGGCATTATTACTATATTGTATTTATCATAGTCAATTAATATCTGGTATTTGGATCTTTTGCTGAATTCAGTCTTTTCAAGCTCCAGCGTAAAATAACCGGAAGAATCTGTTTGAACGATGTCTATCCATTTGTCATTATCCCGGAGGAGTTCTACATAAAATTTGGGTAAAAGATTTCCGTCTTCGCTGTCGACCACGTAGCCCTTTATCAACTGCTGCCCAGGTGCACCAGAATAAAGAAAAAGAAATGCAAAGAGAAACCGATAACGCATAGTGATTTATTACTTTAACGATAGAAACAGAAAATAATTTTTCCACGAAGGGAATTTTACGTCCTCTGACTGTCTTCTTCTCAGCAACAACTCAAATTAAAGGTACTAAAAAAAGAAAAGGAAAACTTCACCAATGCCCAGTAGCGAACAGAACCCTGAAGAGTGCGACGCAACAGACGATCATAGTAGTACTGCAGCCGGGTAAATAATTTTAAACCCGATTTTCTCTGTAAATTACAGCATGGCCAAAGCGAAGAACCAAACTTCATCTTCCAAAAAGAAACCAATCAGCAAAATCGAATTGGCTGTTTCCGAAGCACTAAAACGATACGAAGAGATTAACTTTATCGATACATCAAAACCTGTTTGGAATTATTCGCTGCTGACGAATGAAGATGTGAGCAACTACCAGAACGGGACCAATTACCAGCTTTACAAAAAATTCGGTTCGCATTCCATACAGGTGAATGATATATGGGGCATGTACTTCTGTGTATGGGCGCCAAATGCCACTTCGGTTTCGGTGAAAGGGAATTTCAATGACTGGAAAAATAATGAGTATGAATTAAATCCCCGTTGGGATAAGAGTGGTATCTGGGAAGGGTTTATTCCGCATTTCAAATTAGGTGAAGCTTATAAATACCATATCATCGGTTATGCAAAAAGAAAAATTGATAAAGGAGATCCTTTTGCAAATTTTTGGGAGAAAAGACCTCACACCGCATCTATCACCTGGGATATGTATTATGAATGGAAGGATTCAGCATGGATGAAGACCAGGAAAAAACATAATTCACTGGATGCACCCTGGGCCGTTTATGAAGTTCACCTGGCCAGTTGGCAACGTCCCGATAAAAATGATGAAGAAAGTTATAACAGCTATGATGAAATAAGAAAACGGTTAGTGCCCTATGTAAAAGAACTGGGGTTCACGCATGTGGAATTCATGCCGGTGATGGAACATCCCTTTGACGGAAGCTGGGGTTACCAGGTCACGGGTTTCTTTGCACCTACTTCCCGGTTCGGTGATCCGCAGGGACTGATGCGTTTGATCGATGCATTTCACCAGCAGGGTATCGGAGTGATCCTGGATTGGGTGCCCTCGCATTATCCTTACGATGCGCATGGCCTGTTCATGTTCGATGGCGCCCATACATATGAGTATGCAGATATGCGGAAAGGATTTCATCCCGATTGGAACAGTTATATTTTTAATTACAAGCGGGGAGAAGTAAAATCATTTCTTATCAGCAACGCAAGATTTTGGTTCGACCTGTTTCATATCGACGGGATAAGAGTCGATGCCGTCAGTTCGATGCTGAAATTAAATTATTCAAGAGAAGAAGGAGAGTGGGAACCCAATGAATTTGGTGGCAATGGGAATTTAGAAGCGATCGCTTTCATCAAAGACCTGAATGAAACGATCTTCCGCGATTTTCCCGATGTGCAGACCATTGCAGAAGAAGCAACCGACTGGCCGGGCATTTCCAAACCCACTACACATGATGGTCTCGGCTTCGGCATGAAATGGATGATGGGATGGATGCACGATACACTGGACTATTTTAAACTGGATCCTTTACTTCGCCAGTTCCAGCAGAATAAATTTTCATTCAGCATGATGTATTACTATGATGAGAATTTTATGTTGCCACTCAGTCATGATGAAGTGGTGCATGGCAAAAGCCCCATGCTCTACAAAATGCCGGGAGATGAATGGCAGAAATTTGCCAATCTCCGTTTGTTGTACACTTATATGTGGACACATCCCGGCGCCAAACTCTTGTTCATGGGAAATGAGTTTGGCCAGACCACAGAATGGAATTATAAATCAGAATTAAATTGGGGTTTGTTACAATTCGATTGTCATCGTTTAGTAAAAGACTGTGTGGGGGAATTGAACAGGTTATTGATCACTGAACCGGCTTTGCACCAGGACCAGTTCGATATGAAAAGTTTTGAATGGGTGGACCTGGATCACCGGGCTGAAAGTGTTATTGTTTTCAAAAGAAAAGGGAGAAAAAAATCTGATGACCTGCTGATCATTTTGAATATGACACCCGTGGTGAGGAATGACTGGGAGATCTATATAAGTGGAAACACTTATAAACAGGAAATATTCAACAGCGACAAAACAATATACTGGGGCACCGGGCACGTTTACAACCCGGAGATCAGGAGCGAGCTGGTTGATAAAGATCAAAAAAAATACAAACTGACCGTAAATTTACCAGCGCTTTCCGGGATCATTCTGAAATAATACTATTTTGGAACGGTTTTGGCTGATAACCAGCCGTTAAGTTTTGATTAGTAAATTCTCCATTCTAATTTAGTGATGAGAAAACCAAGAACATCCAATCCTAAAATACGCCCTATGTACCGTACTATCTTATCAATCGCCCTATTGCTGACTGTTACGTTAGCAAATTCTCAAACATCTGTTACAACTATTATAACCGGCATTGACAGTGCTGATTATTTTTTACAGAAAGGTTTGATTGAAAAACAAAACGGACGCCGTCTTGAATCACTGAAAAATTTTGAGAAGGCTGCCAAATATGATGCGAACAATAAATCAATTACCACCGAACTGGCATCAGCATATCTTGACCTGCACCGCTACGGGCAGGCGAGGGAAATGTTCATGAAGTTAGAAACCCTGGGCGATCAGTCAGCCGCCAACTATAAACAAATTCTGACACTTTCCTTCCAGTTGAAACAAAATGATGATGTATTGTTATATGCTGATAAATTAAAGAAAGCTGACCCGTCTGAGAAAGTGGCATATTATATCGGCCGGATCAATTATGACAATGATAATTATGGCGTGGCTATAAAAGCATTAACTGAAGCGGCAACAGAAGACCCGACCAATGCGGAAGTCCCGTACCTCATCGCACATAGCTATGCCGATATGATGAATTACAAACAAGCCATTCCTTATTTCCAAAAAGCTATTGAACTAAAACCAACTGAAGCTTACTGGGTATATGAATTGGGTCTTATTTGCTACGCCATGCGTGATGATAAAAATTCATTGAAGTATATCCTGCAAGCGGCTGAAAAAGGCTATAAGAGAGACAATGACTATCTCGAAAACCTTGGCATCGCTTACCT
>DATHDV010000114.1:0-17804 GCA_035318845.1 Chitinophagaceae bacterium | reverse complement strand
GTTTCCGATCTTGCCGTATTGGATGTAACGGATAACGGGTTTAGGTTATTGGAAAGAGCTCCGGGTGTAAGTGTGGAGGAAATACAATCAAAAACAGCCGGCAAACTTATTATCGAAGGAGAAATTCCTGAGATGGAGATTTGATGTTGGATGTCGAATGTTGGATGTCTCAATCCAACAGATTATTTTTTACTGCAAAGAACACGAGGCCTGCCGTATTCTTGCTGCCAAAACGTTCCATCAGCCTGTCCTTTATAGCTTCTACGGTTCGGGGGCTGATCTCCATTTTCTGGGCTATTTCCTGGGCGGTAAATTCCATGCAGATGAAACGAAGCACATCTTTTTCTTTAGTGCTTAATGTGATCTCGCTATTCAGGGAAGGCACAACTTTTTGCCGTGAATGCGATTTTTTCAGCAGGATACGGTTTACAAAATTGTTCAGGTAATATCCTTTTTCGAAAACTTCCATAATGGCTCTTCGTATTTCAACAGGTTCAGCATTTTTCAAAAGATAACCATTGGCGCCATTCTCCATCAGGTGATATACAAATCTTTCATCTTCGTACATACTCAGCACCAGCACTTTTATCTTTGGGTATTGTTTGCTGATCGTCTTGGTAGCTTCGATCCCGTCTTTACCGGGCATGCGGAGATCCATTAACACAACGTCAGGATCAGCTTCCTGGATACCATTCAGCAGTTCATCACCGTTCTCTGCTTCCAGCACAAATTTGATATTAGAATAGGGCCGCAGTGAAAGAATAACTCCCTTCCTGAAGATTTTATGATCGTCTGCAATGGCCACTTTGATGATTCCCATAGTAATAATAGATAAAATACAAAGTTAATAGATAATCAGTTTACATACCCGGTTGATAACTGGTACCAGGAAGACCAGCTGCTTATTACTTCATGGATGGCGGTGAAAAAGTAATATGCCTGATCATTCTTCTGATCCCAATCTGTTTATAACCCGGATCTCTTACTGAACCTCTTCATACTTGGGAAGTTCGATGGTGACTTTATAATAGGTCTGTGAGATATCTTTTTCAAAATTGATATTCCCCTGCACAACACGCAGCCGGCTACTGATATTTTTCAATCCCAGTCCCAGGTTACTTTTATTCAGTTTGTCAAAATCTGATTGAACGATGCCTCTCCCGTCATGATGAATACGGAGATAGAATTTATCGGCATGTACATTTTGTGTGAGATGAATAAAACTGGAATTGCTGTGTTTGAGTATATTATTAATAAGCTCCTGGACCACCCGGAATATGATCAGTTCTTTTTCTTCTTTCAGCCTGTCTTTGTATTCGTGAAAACGACTGCTGGCATTGATGGTGCCTGAGCCGCTGATCTTTTGAAAGAGGTCGTTGATAGCTGATTCGAGCCCAAAATTCTTGAGGGTAGGGGGCATGAGGCTATGGCTGATATTGCGAATAAGCTGGATGGTCTCATCGATGATCTGGCGGGCCTGGAAGATGGATTGGAGCTGGGTGGTCTTGTCCTGGTTCACCAGGTTCTCATTGAGGTAAAGGCGGGCTGTTGCGAGCAGCGGACCGGCATCATCGTGCAGATCGGCTGCCAGGCGTTGCCGTTCTTCTTCCTGCAGTTTGATGGAGGCATTCAGCAGGATCTTCTGCTGCTCCTGTTCCATATACTGTATTTTTTTATGGAAGCGGAGCACCCGGCGCTGGTGCATGATAAGGAAGACAATAAGGCTACCCACCAGCACGACCATGCCCACGGTGCCGAGGAACAGCACAGTGGAAATTCCGGATTTGGTGGTTTGCAGGAAGAACATAATGGTTAATAAGCGGTTGTTAGGTTTATATCATGTCTAAATAAGGAACTGATGATGATTTTGACTGAATGTTTTTTTTAGAATTACTAGAATAGATAATAAATGCGACTGCAAAAAACAATGTTTTAACTGTATCAGCAATATAATTTAAATACCAATATTTTGTCCATTCTTCATCAGTAAACGAATCGGCAAGAATATTAATAAAGAAAGATCCTCCCAGATAAAACAATAACCCCAAAGAAATCCAAAAACAATGATTAGAATAAATGTATATCTCCGAGGTTAGGTTCGTTAAGTTCTCAAAGAAAAATAGGAATATATAAACAAATATTAAAATTGATTCAACGCCAATCGAAATAGAGTCAACCCTATTTTTTTCAAAAACAATAACATATACTCCTTGAAATATTATAAAAAGAACTGATAGCCCAATAATTAGTTTCTTAAACTTCAAGCTTTCCATATTAAAATAAAAAAGGCTTGCAAAAAACAGGTATTCTAATGATGTATATATTGGTTGGTAAACTGGTTTTCTGAACTCTTTAGGGATATCATAATAGAAAAATAAAAGAAGCCAAAAGACAAGGCCATAGATAGCCAAAATCATTCCATCTCTTTTTTTTGTTTTTGTAATTACAAAAAGGAGTGGGAGTATGAGATAGGAGTAAATTACTATATGCTCAAAAAGCTTTTCTATAATTTTGGATTTCTCCAAATTTAGAAAAGCTTTTTGAGATTTAAAACTTTACTTGAACTTAATCCTGGCTCCACATTGTGATGGAAGCAGCTAAGTCCACATCAGCAAAACGAGTGTTCTTTTTCATAACAGTAACATTTTTAGGCCTTTCGTAAATCAATTTACCTTGTAAAAATTGCCTGAAACAGCTGAGAAGACAATCAGGGGTATTCCTTTTCAAAAGGCTTAAATCATGCCAAATTCAATACAGACAAGGGATTCGCCCAATAAATGTTCGTATCAATACTATTATTAAACGGGTAAAAATCCTAGGTATAATCCGTAAATATACTGGCATAAGAATAGTAAACTTACCGGGGAAATTCACGGTTGTTAACAGCTGTGGAAAAGAAGGGGTCTAAAGTTTCAGGTTAGAGCTTGCCTTTAATGCATTCTAAATATTAAGGCAGACTTAAAGAATCAGAAGAGTTGTAAAGAGCAAAGAAGTTGATTGACATTGGATTTTGCTTATGGCTTTCATTGGAATTGGAAATCAGATTCTGGACGGTTTTGTTCGGACATTGGATTTATTTGAGGGGCTAGATCCTCTATCAATCAACTTGGCTCAAAAATATACCCGCAACCAGGTGTATGCAAGAGCAGTACTGCGTGGTTTGGGGTGTTCGGGATTTACTGTGTGGTTCGTAGTGTTCCGGTATGGAAATGAAAATACACGGTGGGGAGAATGAAAAAATACGATTGACCTATCTTTTTATTAAAATGCCTGAGGAAGTGAGGTTGAAAAAAGCTGATTAAAAAGTCACTATACCCTGCTTAATAGCTACCATGGCAAGACCCACCCGGCTTTTTACATCTAATTTGACGAACAGATGATCCCTTAATGTATCAACTGACCTTGGATTCAATGCCATTTTCTGTGCTATTTCTTTATAAGTAAGATCTGAGCAAGCTAATTTCAGAAACTGTATTTCCTGTTCGGACAGAATTGCTTTTTGTAAACCCATACTGCCATCAGGGTTATTTCTGAAAAGGTTCATCAGCCTGCCTGTTGAATGATTGGAATAATAATATCCTGAGATGATAACAGACTGAATTGCAAATTTTAACTCGGATGGATGAATATCTTTTTTCAAAAAGCCATTTACACCGGCCTTTAATAAGCGGATAAGAGAAAGTTCAGAATCATACATAGTAAGCATCAGTATATGCACTTGCGGAGCATTTTTCTGGAGCCATGCTGCCGTCTCAAAGCCATCCATGTCAGGCATATTCAGATCCAGCAGAACTACATCGGGAAGATGACCAGTCCTAATATAATCAATAAGTTCTTTGCCTGTACCGGATTGATGGATGGTTTTACAGTTGCCAAAACTATCAATCAATTGCGCCAGAGCATTGCGCAACAGAATATGATCATCTGCCAGTGCCACTTTGATCGGGGGTGTTGAAACTTTGCTCATTGTTTTTCAAAAGGAATGGTAAAGTTAAGCGAGGTGCCCTGACCCAATCGACTTTTAATTTTCATTTGACCACCAAGCATTTTGGCCCGGGCTTCCATGTTCTTCAACCCTGCATGCCGGTTTTTAGCAGATAATCCTGTGTCAAAACCAATTCCCTTATCCACAATAGCAATGTGCAATTTAAAATCGTCGTAATGAAGATGCAGCTCCACACTCGGGGTCTTTGCATGTTTAATAATATTATTAAATGCTTCCTGAATAATGCGGAAGATTATCAATTCCTCCTGAGCCTTCATATATACAGGCGTGCCGGTAAGTATAAAATCCAGGGTAAATAATCCTGCCTGGCGGATGTGTTTTATTTCTTCTTCTACTGCCCACAACAAACCATGTTGTATAATAATGTCCGTATTTAGACCTTTGGAAATATCACTGAGTTCTGCGATGGATTTGGTAAGCAACTTCACGGAACTGTTTAGTTTATCAGACGACCCGTCTTTGTCATTCCAGTCAAAAGTATTGAGTTCAAGTTTGGCCAGGGTTAGAGAAAGGCCGATATTATCATGTATTTCGCGGGAAATATTCTGAAAGGTTTGTTCCTGAATTTCAAGTTGAGCATTTAGCACTGTTTTTTCATGGTCTTGTTTTATTTGTAAGATGTCTTTTTCGAAGCTTTGTTGTTTTTTGCGGTATAGGTATAGCATAATGAGGATAAAAGCCACCATGAAAACGATAAGCCCCGAAACCACTATCAGGAAAACAACTATATCGTAAGGGGTTTTTTGCATAAGAAAGCTTTGATGAGAAATACAAAATTCAGAGTAAATGGTATAACATAAAGGGCCGCTTGTAAAGCATGCCATAATTGTTTATCGTGGTCCGATAAATATCTGTTTAAAAGGTAATATGGTATTGAAATTAAGGAATAGAAAAAAATACCTGTTACAATCCAGAATGTTGGTCTTTTAAGTAAACTAACTTCAGAGTCGACAGTTAAAATATTATAAAAATAAAAAAAGCAAGGCGGAAGCATAAAAATAAATTCAGTAACTCCAATGAGATAAGAAATATATATGAATCTGTTAGTGAGAAAGTTTAATCGAGTAATAAAGTAAACAGCAATAATGATAGCAAAAAACAAGGCAAGTACTCGCATTAAATTTTTTATCTTACTATTAGACAGAATTATGTAAAAAAAAATGTAATAGACTAGTAATTCAGTGAGCGCAACTAGGTTATTAATATAGGTCATAAATTGGCTTCTAAATTTTGGAGCTATGCCCGGATGTGATATTAAAAAGCAATCGACTATTAGTAAGCAAAAATCAAAAGCTATATAAAAAATAAATGCTTTGCCAATTTTAGTTCTTCTTATGTAAATAATTGCTATTATTAATGCTGTCGCTTCAACAATAAGCATTAACAAAGGAGTATAATAGTATTTTGAAAAATTATCAATTAGTTTATCCCATTTGAACATTTTATCTCAGAATTAGGTATCAAGATATAAATTAGCCGGCATTTAAAGCTTGATTATCTTCCCGAAAAAAACGTATAAGAACGATTTTTTCCTCATGGGTTTTAGAAAGAACAATTGCTATTTTGGGAAACTAAGTTCTTTGAGTAGCACAGAAAATCAGTAAACTCTGTTATTTGCAACAACAGAAAGTCAGGAAAGAACATTTTTTCGGGCAGGTTTTCTCATGGGGATAGTGAAGGCGGCTAGTAGTTTTGAGCATCATTTGGCCAAATGCTACGGACCATGCCGAAAACCGGTGAAAGAGAGTAGGCGGAAAAAATTAAGAACATGAAAAATCTTTTTAAACTTGCATTGTTAATCATTTCTTTTGGATTGATTTCTAAAAAATCCTTTTCACAAGTTATTTCACCTCAGGACGAGGAGAGTTATTGCAAAGCCAATATCGCATTTACAGATTTTCAGTTATTGGGAGTTACTTCTACCCAGCATGCCAAATGTCTGAGAGCGGTAAATTACTTAGAGCCTGGCAAAACAGGAAAAAGGGTGACAATTAACGGAACTGACTTCGTCGACGATGGGCTGAACTATGACCTTGTTGCAAATGATGGGATACTAACATCTACAGTCTTATCTAAATATTCTTCTGACGTCATGCCTCTTCCTGTTGGAGTATACCAGGATATTAAAAACAAAACCACTGTATTTGATAATAATTTTGCTCATGCCAGCAAATTAAATGAATCCGGGGCAGGTAAAGGAGTAGAAATGGATAAATTCAAATTTGTCTGCAAATTTGTATGGGTAAGCTGTAATAGTTGGCCTGAAAATATTCGAAGTCTTTGTTTTAGTACAAGTTGGCCTTTCATGGGATATTTTGCCGTCACGGAATGCGAAGTAGGTTGGGCGTAAGGATTATCATAATTCTCAAATAATAAAGAGTTTAATGGGGTTGAAACTTTTACGACTATTGAACTCTTTATTATTGATCGAAATCCTTGACCAGGTATAATGACTTTTTCATTTATATTAAAGCATTAAATATGCGTTGGAAAGATTTCTTTTTTTGCATAGCAGTAATCGGCGTTGTTTTTTTGATTGGCAAGATCCCTGTACAGGATTTACTTGAATACTATGCTGTGCCTGAGGCAGAAGATATTAGGTATACTATAACCGGAATAATTGCCATACTTGTATGTGTGTTAATAGCAAGAAGACAAAAAATCCTGATATCAGGAGGATTTCTCAGACCCATAAAGAAAAATTACTGGATGCTTTTATTACCCTTGTTATTTCCTGGTTTAGTGTTTGTGATGAATTTAAATTTTGGGTGTCATAAAGGGAACTTAGCAGTTGGAATTACAATACTGTTGTTTTTAATAAGGGGACTCATGGAAGAAGTTATTTTTCGGGGTGTCATTCAGGGTTATTTACGTAAACAATATCCTGGCAAATCACTGCATAAAATAATTTTTATTTCTGCTGCATTTTTTGCAGTGGTTCATTTTACTAATATTCAATACGGGGGCATTCAAAATATACTTCTGCAGATAATATATGCATTCTATATGGGGTTATTCTTTGGAGCATTAATGATTAGAATAAACAATGTCTGGTTGTTGGGGATCGTTCATGGTGTTTTGAATATGTTCACTGTTCGTTGTGACGATTTACAAGACAATCATTTATCTAAAATTGATATTGGAAGTCTTCTTGGTATGCTTCTTATGTTCTCTCCTGTTTTAATAATCTATTGGCTATTAATGATCACAAATAAACCGAAGCCTGAAATGTGATTTTCAATACAGATTGCATAACGAGAAAAAGAGAAAATGAATTTATGCTGTCCCGACTTTGTATTTGTGCAACACGCAACAGACTATGAATTGCAAGGCAATATCATTGATAATTTCAACACTATTTATTCATATTAAAAGTTACGGACAAATAAACGATTCTACCCGGATTAATAAAATACTTAAACCCGAGATCCTCACCTCCGGCTTTATAGATATTGTAAATAACGGACAGGTAAATGCGTCTGCCAGGTTTATCCGCTTGTTTATCGGCGAACCAGGTAAGTTTGCTATTCCGCTTTCCATTTACAGCGGGGTTTCCTCCAATAATTTTCAAAACCAGCAAGCACAAGGTGGACAACGATCCAATGATCATTTGGTAAACAACTTTATTAATCCACTTAGTGGGTTAGCTAATATTTCTACAGACGCTGTTGTTTTCTTTAAACGAAGAGAAATAAAAATTACCAGGACAGGTTTTTTGTATCATGTCGGATTGCGGATTTTAACCGGATACAAAACAGGATTGATTACAGAGCCTTCAACGGGCAAACCCATAAATTTTTTGAACAGCTTTACTTCAGCCGGTTTATATTTTCAAACGGGCGCATGGGAGAGAAACAATTCAAAAAATGTGGGTGTATTCTGGCTGGCGTGTCGTTATATCTTTTGCAAAACCGGGGAGAAGCAATTGAAAGAGATATTGCCCGGCATTCAAACCAACGGTTTCTATCATGGCTGGTCAGTGGCCTGGGGTGTTGAGATCAATAACCTGGTTAATATTAAAGTGGTCTATTATAAATATGTGAAGCGGCCGGAGATCAATTATTCCTTGCCTATCTACCAGTTCTCCTTTAATTATTCATTACGGTAGCCCCGGTCTTCATCCATTTTCATCCTTACAGAAAGAAATGGGTAAAAGAATTCTTATTGGATGCGGTTTATACTAAAAAAGAGTACTTTTACGCAACTATACCTTTTAAATTAACTGCAAAATCGAACCCATGTCCACCCAGGAAATAAAAGTTGCCATTGCTGATGATCACAAAATATTCCGCGACGGAATAAGGATGGCGCTCAAAGACAAAGAATACCTAAAGATCGTTTGGGAAGCAGAGGACGGGAGGGACCTGATGCATAAGCTGAAGCTGAAACTTCCCGATGTAATATTAATGGATATCCGGATGCCTGAAGTAGATGGCATCAATGCCATCAGCATTATCCGCAAAGAATACGAGGCGCTGAAGATCATTGTACTTACCATGTACGATGACCAGGAGATGATCACCAAGATGATGGAGATGGGGGCCAATGCCTACCTGACCAAGACCACCGACCCGGAAGAAATTTACCAGGCCATACTCACCTGCATGAATGACGATTTTTATTTCAATGACCTGGTGAATAAAGCCGTGCTGCTGAAACTGCAGCATAAAAAAACGGTGCGGCAATTTTATCCCAACCCTGTAAAGCTTTCGGAAAAAGAATTAAAGATCCTGAAACTGATCGCAGAGGATAAAACAACAGAAGAGATCTCCAAAGAAGTTTTCCTGAGTCCAAGAACGATCGAAACGATCCGCCAAAACATGAAGCAGAAAGTGGGAGCCAAGACCATTGCGGGGCTGGTGATGTATGCGATGAGGAATAAGTTGCTGGAATAGGAAGTAGGGGGTAGCTAGTGGCGAGTAGGGAGGGCAATAAGTAATAGGCAAGCGGGCCCATCAATCGTAATTCCCAAATCATAATTCGTAAATCAGAATGTCAAATATCAACGATAGTTTTTTTGATGGTTATTATAAGGAGATATGGAAAACGATGATCCCCGATGAACTGACGGTGAAAGAAGTTGATTTTATCATCCCTTATTTTAACCTGAAGGAAGGAAGCAGGGTGCTTGACCTGATGTGCGGGTATGGCCGGCATGCGATCGCACTGGCTAAAAAAGGAATGGCTGTTACAGCCGTTGACAACCTCAGTGATTATATCAACGAGATCAGCGAGCTGGCAGATAAAGAACAGTTGCCGCTACAAGCTGTACAAACAGATGTACTCCGGTACAAAGGAGGCGAGGAATTTGACCTGGTTCTCTGCATGGGAAACAGCCTGAATTTTTTTGATGCAAATGATACGGTGAAGATCCTTTCCAATATTTCTTCTTTATTAAAAAGGGGCGGGCATTTGCTGATCAATAGTTGGTCACTCGCTGAAATAGCATTTAAGAATTTTAAGGAAAAAAGCTGGAGCCAGGTAGGAGAGATGAAGTTCCTGAGCGACAGTAAACTATTTTTTTCTCCCACCCGTATAGAAACAGAAAGCATTATTATTTCTCCTGATGGCAAAACAGAAGTTAAACAGGGGATCGATTATATTTTTTCCCTGAATGAAATGGAAGCCATGTTAAAAATGACCGGTCTTGGTTTAAAAGAAGTTTACAGTATACCGGGCCGGAAAAAATTTACAGTGGGTGAGCCGAGGGCTTACCTGGTTGCGGAAAAAATATAGTCGTTGGAACTGTTTTATAAAAAAAACCCCGGCGTTATGAGGACCAGGGCTTACGTTACTGTTATGAAAAGAAAAAGAATCTTAGATGTTGGGTTTCATAAGGACAGGGTTTAATGGTACTTTTTTTTCAAGGGATATTGGATCTTAAAAACGAGGCTATCAAAACAATAAACCAAAAGAGAAAGTTGACTGACCGGTGAAGTGTTTCCCCGATGAATCGGGGGCGGTTTTTTCAAAGGTATCAGGACAATGAATTTCTGGACGGTAATCTGGACATAGGATGAGAAAGAATAAACAGATCATCTATGTCAATCAACTTTCTGAATCAAAAGTATACTCAGGGTGATATGTTAACAAGAGGGTAACTGCCCTTTTTAAAGCGTTCAGTAATTACTGTGTCATTCGTAATTTTTCCGATCCTGCTATGTAAAACCACGTAGGCTATATGAAAACCGGTACTTTCCGCAAATTCGAAATAAAGTACTTATACTATGGTATATGTTGCAGGTTTTTTCCACCTTGCACCAGTGAATTAGTACTCTTGTTAAAATTATTTTAATATCCAATTTATGAAAAACCCCGAATCAAACTCCGTAATTAAAGTTGCCATTGCCGATGATCATGCGTTGTTCCGCACTGGTGTAAAGACCTCACTCCAGTCCCGCAAAGACATACAAATGGTAGCCGAGGCTGAAAATGGCATGCAGTTGCTCAACCTTTTACGGCATATACAGCCGGATGTAGTTTTACTTGATATCCAGATGCCTGTTATGGATGGGTTGACCGCATTACCTGAGATCAAAAAATTGTATCCCAATGTAAAAGTGATCATGTTGTCATTCCTCAACGATCATTCCGTTATTTCTAAAATGATGGAGATCGGGGCCAACTCCTATATTACCAAAGAATCGGGAGCTGAAATGATCTATGAAGCCATCCGTGGTGTATATGAGCATGATTTTTATTTTAATGAACTGACCAATAAGGCCCTGTTGAGTGGTTTACGCACCAAGCGTACCAATGAATCATCCATGCCGCAGGATGTACATCTTACGGATAAGGAGATCACCATTCTGAAACTGATGTGTGATGAAAAAAGCACAAAAGAAATTGCAGATATGGTTGACCTCAGTCCCCGTACCGTGGAAGCTATCCGGGATAAATTAAAAACCAAAACCGGAACCAAATCAATGGCTGGCCTGGTAATGTATGCCGTGAAAGCCGGATTGGTAGAACAAGCATAAATTTCTCTGGCAAGATATATTAAACCATCCCGGCGTTTAGTGTCGGGATGGTTTTTTTATTTTACTTTGAGCGATGAATTATATCAACCTCAATGGTAAGATACAGGCGGGGGATCAACCGGCATTGCTTGTTTCAAACCGTGGTTACCGGTATGGCGATGGTTTGTTTGAAACGATAAAAGTTATCAATGAAAAAATTCTTCTCGGGGAATATCATTTCGAAAGATTGTTTTCCGGGTTATCGTTATTAAAGTTTGAGATCCCGAAACTGTTTACTGCCGGAAGGATTACAGAAGAAATACTGGGTCTTTGTAAAAAGAATGGATGTGCACAGCGGGCCCGGGTAAGGCTCTCGGTTTCCCGTGGTAATGGGGGTTTGTATGATGATAACAGGGGCTTGTATTATGTTATTGAATGCTGGCCGCTGGATGAGTCGGTAAATAAACTCAATGATCCCGATAGCTATCGGGACGGATTGGTAATTGATGTGTATCCTGATGCCAGGAAGAACTGTGATGTTTTTTCCAATCTCAAGTCTTCGAACTTTCTCCCTTACAGCATGGCTGCTATATATGCAAAAGAAAATAAATTAAATGATTGCCTGCTGCTGAACGAATCCGGCAATATTGCCGACGCTACCACGGCCAACCTGTTCATCATTAAGGATGGGATGATTACTACTCCCGCATTAAGCGAAGGCTGTGTGAATGGAGTGATGCGAAGGCATTTGTTAGAAAGGTTGAAGGTAGAAGACCGGGGGTTTGAGATCGGGGAATCCATTATTACGATCGATAATTTACTTCATGCCGATGAGGTCTTTTTGACAAATGCTATCAAAGGGATCCGGTGGGTAAAACGATTCAGGGGAAACACTTACGGGAATACTATTACAAGCCTGCTGGCGGGAACCAGGTAGCGGCTCATTCTGAAAATCCAGCAATGTTCTGTTGGATATCCGGCATCCAGGGTCGCGTCATGCCCCGATCAATAAGGAGTTTTGATCTCTATCCTGCAGCCTTTGCCCGGGGAGCTTTCTATTACCACCTGCCCGTTAAAAGATTCGATCCTGTTCATCATATTTGAAATACCTATCCCTTTTCTTTTTTTAGTTACATCAAATCCTTTACCATCATCCGTCACAACAATACTTAAAATTCTGTTGTCCGTTTGTACAGTTACACGGACATTTTTTGCGTCAGCATGCTTCAAAATATTATTCAGTTGTTCCTGTATGATACGGTATATATTTAATTTCAGATCATTGCTGATAAGCTGATCCGTTAAATTACAAACCAGGGTTGTTTTTATCGTCGTATTTTTATCCAGGTCATCAAGAAGTCGTTGAATCAGTTCTTCTAAATTAATATTTTTATGAGGCGTTGCGTTTTTGTAGCTTATTAACCTGATCTCCTGAATGGCATTATCTATCAGTTCCATTGGATATTTGATCAGATCTTTCATCTTTTCATCATCTCCCGTCATACCGAGGTATAATTTTGTTCCTGCTAATATCTGGTTTATATTATCATGAAGTTCCTGGCCTAAACGATTCCTTTCTTTTTCCTCTGCTTTTATAATAGCCCTTGCAATTTTTTTTTGTTGCTGAATTTTTTGTTCCAGCATTTTCTCTTCCAGTAATTTTAAATTTTCTTCTGCTTCTTTACGTTCTGTAATATCCTGCAGTATCCCAAAAAGCCGTATAGGCTTTCCTTTTTTGTCAAACTCAAACCGCCATTCGGTATAACCATACCTGGCCACGCCATCTTTACGTATAAAGCGAAAATCAAAAGATGAATTCCGGGATGAAACGAAAGCTTCCTGTATTTGTTTTTGTGCAAAATTGGCATCATCGGGATGCATAAATGATAAAAAAAGTTCTGCCGAAGGTTGTACTTCGCCTTTATTTAATCCATAAATCCTGTAGAATTCATCAGACCATGTATGGATATTTCGTACAAGATCAATTTCCCAGTTGCTTATATGTGCTATTGCCTGCGCTTCATTTAATCTTATTTCGCTTTGCCTGAGGTCCTCCTCTGCCCTTATTTTTTCCGTAATATCATTGGCTATCACCATTCTTGCCTTCTTGTTGTTGTATTCAATTGAATGAGCGGTGGTATCTACTATCATTATTTCCCCATTCTTTTTCAGGTGTCTGAAATAGCCCTCCCGGGAGCCCGAACCCTCCTGTATTTCTTTAAGTTCATTCAAAAGCAGTTCTATATCTTCTTCAGGCCTGATATCCCTGATGGTCATGCTTAAAAATTCGTCCTGTGTATAGCCATAATGCCGGGTCGCCGCTTCATTTACATCCAGGAACCGGAGAGTTTCAAAATCATATATCCACTTGGGAAGCGGGCTCTTTAAAAAAATGGTGCGGTATTTTTCTTCGCTTAATTTCAGTTGCTCCTCTGCTTTTTTCCTCATGGTTATGTCATGAGAAAAACAGGCGGCTCCAATGATGATGTTTCTATTATAAACAGGATAAAAGGAAATTTCCGACCAGTACTCATCCGGGAAATCAGCATTCTCAATTAAAGTAAAGCTTTCGCCTGAAAATGCCCGTTCATAATATTTACGAAAGCGATATAATTGTTCCTCGCTGAATCCACCTGCAAGAATGTCACTTCCTTTTGTAACTGATTTGCCTGACATAGTCTTAATCATCTTGTCAAATGCCTCGTTAGAAGTAATTAATTTGAGGTCCCGATCCACACTCCACATCAGGTCATTGGTGTTATTTATTAAAGCTTTGAGGTTATTTCGGTCAAACTCCCTTTCCTGTTCAATTTTTTTCTTTTCGGTAATATTTCGCCCGTTAATGCATATACCTGTTACCTGGCCGGCTTCAATAACCGGTGTTGCAGAAAAATCAATCCAGACAATATCGCCATTTTCCCTTTCATAAGAACGGTCATATTGAATACTTTTCCCATTCAATGCTTTTGCAATAATTCCCCGGAAGAAACTTTTCCTTGAATCTTCAATAATATCGTAAATGGATTGACCAATTTGAAGTTCTTTTACCCCGCTAAAAAAAGTATATGCTTCTGCTTTGTTGTTAAAAGCCATCACAACAGCATTCTTATCCAGCAATACAAATCCTTCGGAAGTGTTTTCAAAAATTGTTCTGAGATTGGTTTCAGATTGTAATATTTTTTGTTCCGCCTTTTTTCGGTCCGTTATATCCCTGGCAGTAGCCATCAGGTTACCGTCAGGCATCATTTTGGTACCTATTTCCATTTCAATACCAGAGCCGTCTATTCTTTTCACTCTCCGGTAATCCAGGGTACGCTGGCCTGCTTTCAGTGTTTCAAAATACAATGGCCGGTCAATGGTATCTTCTTTAAAAAAGAATTCGGCGACATGATGCCCTATTAATTCCTGCCGGGTATAACCCGACGTACTACAGGCTCTGCTATTACAATCCAGTATAATAAAGTTTTGAGTATATATAATTATGCTGTCAAATGCCTGGTCCACAAGGGTGCGGTAATTTTCTTCACTTTGCTTTAATTTTTCTGCTGCTTCCTGTTTTTCATTTTCAGATTTTCTCAATTGTATGGCCGTTTCTATAGCAGCCGGCAATCTTGCCATACGGTCTTTCAAAATATAATCATCTGCTCCATGCTTAATAATATCTGCTGCGAACTCTTCCGATACCGTTCCTGTTACAACAATGAACGGAATACCCGGAAACCGTTGGCGGGCTAAAGCAAGCGCATCTATGGAATTAAATTGTGGTAAGGAATGGTCGGACAGGATAATGGCCGGATGAAATTTATCGAGAGCGAACAGGTAGGTTTCTTTGTTGGTAGCCAGGTTGAATTCACAATTCAATTTTTCCTTTAAAAGCAAATGCTGTATAATACCTGCATCGTTAATGTTGTCTTCAAGCATTAATATTTTTAATACTTTTTTCATGCTGTAATTCAATGCTGATGAGGGTTTCTTTGCTAATTACCACTAAAATCTGCTTCAGAAGCGCTGTTAATTTTTTTTAGTATATCTCTTTTGCTTTTATAAATTACAAACTGTCAATAACCCCGCATATTTTTTCAAAATCGTAGTGTTTGTCAAAGAAGAAATCAACACCCAGTGATTTGCATTGTTCCTGGGTATAATTACCCAGTTGATGAAATAAAACAATGACACAACTTTCCCGATTATTTTTTTTTATTTCTTTTAATAATTTCAATGGGTTATGTGCTATTAGATCAATATCCAGCAATACCACATCATATTTATTTTCTTTAAGCAATTTACCTGCCTCTTCAGGGGAGACAGCCCGGTGAATAATGGTGACAGTCTCTAACTCAGATATCATCTCTTCCAATCTTTCAATTATCCGGATAGAGGCATCAATTATCAGTACCTGCATTTTTATGGTTTGATACCATAAAGGACTCAAAAAAACAGGGGACATAAAATAGCAGCATCATGCTTATTGGGGTAGTAGTTATACTATAAGCTATGGAAAAAAACCCGGCAGGTGAGTATTTATAACCCGATATCAGAAATGACCTGGTGAGCAATGGCATACCGGGTCAATTCAGAATTATTGGATAAACCAAGTTTTTCCATAATCCTGCTGCGGTGGGTGCTCACGGTAGTTAAAGCCAATGAATACATTTCAGCGATCTCGGTAATCGTTTTACCATAGGCAAGCAGTTTAAAGATCTCGAATTCCTTATTGGTAAGCAGCTCATGAGGTTTTTTGTCAGTATCAATACGCAATAATAATTTTTCTGCTATTTCAGGTGTTATGTATTTTCTTCCCAAAGCAATTCGCTGTATTGCATTAATTAACTCGTAAGGAGCGGCGTTTTTATTCATATAGCCGGAGGCGCCGGCTTTTAACACCCTCACGGCATACAGGTCCTCCGTATAAATGCTGAGGATCAGTACCGGCAAATGAGGTTTTATCAGTTTGATCTGTTCCAATGCTTCCAGGCCGTTTTTGCCGGGCATATCCAGGTCAGATATCACCAGGTCCCAATCATACTGCCTCACTTCTTTAATGAGAGAATCACCATCACTTACTTCTTTTATTTCTACAGACGGGTATTCGTCTTTAAGTATTTGTATAAGCCCTAAGCGTATAAAGCTATGGTCGTCTGCTAAAATAATCCGTTTCATTTTTTTCTTTGTGACTTTATTTTGCGGTTAAATGTTTTTATTTGTATTTATAGCTTGTAAGGCAAACTGACAGTAATTTTTGCCCCTTTCCCGGGTGAAGAAAGCAATTCAAATTTCCCCCCAAGCGAAAAAACTCTTTCTTTCATACCCAGTATCCCGAATGATTTTTTATTTTCTATTAATGTGGTATCAAATCCAATTCCATTATCTTCAATAGTAAGAATAATATTTTCTTCAATAACCCTTATTGAAACAGAAACATTTTTTGCAAAGGCATACCGGGTAATATTGGTGAAAGCCTCCTGGCACACCCGGAAAAGACAGGTTGCAATTTGCTCCGATACTTTTATATCCTTTTCCGGGGTGGTACATTTAACAGGTATGCCGGTAGTTTCAGTAAATTGCCGGCCCAGCCATTCTATAGCCTCCAGTAAACCATGATCGTCCAGTATCCGCGGCCTTAGTTCGCTCAATATTCTTCTTATAGATTGATTGCTTCCATCCAACAGTTCAATAATATTTTTCAGTTTCCTTTTTATATCCCTTGTTTCTTCGGGTATTTTTTTATCGATCCAGGCCACATCCATCTTTACAGCAGTCAGTTGCTGTCCTAATTCATCATGAATTTCTCTTGCGATCGAAGTCCGTTCCTCTTCACGGATCTTTTGAAGATGCTCGGTCAATTGCCTGATTGCTTCATAAGATTGCTGCAGCGTTTCTTCAGCCAGTTTGCGTTTGCTGATGTCGTCGAATACCACGATAACATGATCCTTCTTCGGACAGTACGCCGAAACTGAAAGCCATTTCTTCAAGAGAGTAGAATAAATTTCAAACCGCTCTGATTGGCCGGTCAGAGCTACTCTGACCGATCGCTCGAAAAATTCCGAATTGGCTTCAAGGATGCCTGGAAACACTTCGGTTATTTTTCGCCCAATAACATTTTTTAAGCCGGTCAGGTTTATCCACGCCGGATTCACTTCAAGGTAAATGGCGTCCTGCAGTTTACCGTCCTTGAACAGCATTTGGAAATACGCCACGCCTTCGGCCATGTTCTCGAAAAGTGAAAGATATTGCTGTTCACTTTCCCTCAGCGCATCCTGCGCCTGTTTGCTATCTTCAATGTCGATAGATACTCCGTACCACTTGATAATTTTTCCCGACTCATCATGCAAGGGAACAAAGCGTCCCAGTATCCAACGATATACGCCATCAGCCCGCCGAACCCGTAGTTCGTTCTCTGATGGTTGACCAGTGGCCATAGTCGAGCGCCAATGATCTATGCTCTTTTGGCGATCTTCAGGATGAATGGTCGACTCCCAAGCCCAATCTTTCACATCCTCCAATGACAAACCCATGTATTGCAGCCATTGTTGATTCACAAAATCAATTGAGCCGTCTGGTAAGGAGGTAAAAACCATCACGGGAATTTTATCGATAACCAGGCGAAGATTATCTTCGCTCCGGCGCAATTCCTCTTCGGCATCCTTTCGTTCGGTAATATCCCGTGCAATCCCCAGAACATTTATTACTGAACCTTTGAGATCAAGTTCAGGAAAAAGACGAATACTGTAATATTTCAGGCCCTCAGGTATTGACCAGGCAATTTCATACTCATAGGATTTACCGGTATCAAAAACGGCTGCTATTCGTTGGCGCACCCGGGCCAGATCATTATCTTT
>DATHDV010000113.1:0-21211 GCA_035318845.1 Chitinophagaceae bacterium | reverse complement strand
TGCACCTAAAGAAGCCATGCAGGTAGAAATAACGGGCAGCCAGTTCAAATGGGAATTTCGTTATCCCGGTAAAGACGGCATTTTAGGAAAAAAATATTTTAAAAATATTGACCCGGCAAAAAACAATCCCATGGGCCAGCTTTGGGATGATCCCGCTAATCACGATGATGTGTATTCAAGCGGGGAACCCATGCACCTGGTAGTAAATAAACCGGTGAAACTGGTAATTGGCTCAAAAGATGTGATACACGATGTGGGTCTTGCTCATTTCAGGATGAAGATGGATGCTGTGCCGGGCACACCAACAACCATGTGGTTCACGCCAAGGTTTACCAGCAAACAAATGAAAGAGAAAATGGGTAAACCGGATTTTGTTTATGAAATATCATGCGACCAGATGTGTGGTAAAGGACACTGGAGTATGCGGGGTGAGATCATTGTGGAGACACAGGAAGAATTTGATGCATGGATGATCAACAAAAAAGCGCAGTATTATGTGGCTAATCATGCAGAGGACCCAACATTACCAAAACCAGGTGTGGATACTGCTACTACAAAAGTGGTGGCGGCAATAGAACAGAAATAAAAATTATTTCGAATCCCTTCCCGGGAAGGGGCAAAATAAAAGATTATGAGTGAAGAAATGAATGTACACCCCGAAGTGGTAACTACACATGATGTTCATCATGATGAGCACCATGTGCATCATCACAAAGAAACTTTCATTACGAAGTATATCTTCAGCCAGGATCATAAGACCATTGGTAAGCAATTCCTGGTAACGGGTATCATCTGGGCGATTGTCGGGGGTTTATTTTCTGTATTGTTTCGTTTGCAGTTGGGTTATCCTGATCAGTCATTCCCTATCCTTGAAACCGTATTCGGGAAATGGGCAGAAGGCGGACAGATCAAACCGGAATTTTATTATGCATTAATTACCATGCATGGAACGGTGCTGGTGTTCTTTGTATTGACAGCTGGATTAAGCGGAACATTTGCCAATATCCTTATTCCGCTGCAATTAGGAGCTAGAGATATGGCATCCCCGTTTCTGAATATGCTTTCATACTGGTTTTTCTTTTTGGCCAGTATAGTTATGGCTGCTTCTTTATTTATTGCCACGGGACCCGCAGCAGGCGGATGGACAGTATATCCGCCGTTAAGTGCATTGGGCCAGGCATCGGAAGGTTCCAAGCTTGGAATGGACCTTTGGATCGTGAGCATGGCCTTATTTGTAATATCAGCATTGCTTGGCGGTCTTAATTATATTTCAACCATTCTCAACCTTCGTACAAAAGGAATGAGCATGACAAGAATGCCGCTCACCATCTGGGCCATGTTCTTTACTGCTATACTTGGTGTATTGTCATTCCCTGTATTATTATCCGGTTTAATTCTTCTATTGTTTGATCGTAACCTCGGCACCAGTTTTTACCTGAGTGATATTGTAGTGAACGGACAAATATTACCGAATGAAGGCGGAAGCGCCATTTTATTCCAGCACTTATTCTGGTTCCTGGGTCACCCGGAAGTTTACATTATTATTTTACCGGCGATGGGAATTGTGTCGGAAGTACTTTCCGTTAATTCCCGGAAACCGATCTTTGGTTATATGGCGATGCTGGGATCATTATTTGCCATCACCATCCTTGCCTTCCTTGTTTGGGCGCACCATATGTTTGTTACCGGGTTAAATCCTTTCCTCGGTTCGATATTCGTATTGCTAACGCTACTGATCGCTGTGCCCTCAGCTATCAAAGTGTTTAACTGGCTGACGACATTGTGGCGGGGTAACATACGGTTTACGCCGGCTACATTATTTGCAATTGGTTTCGTCAGCTTATTTATTTCCGGCGGATTAACAGGGATCTTCCTTGGTAACTCAACAATTGATATTCACCTGCACGATACGATGTTTGTTGTTGCACACTTCCATATTGTGATGGGTATCGCCGGTATGTTCGGAATGTTTGCCGGGATTTATCACTGGTTCCCCAAAATGTTTGGCCGTTACCTGAACAGCACTCTCGGGTTTATCCATTTTTGGGTAACGATGGTTGGCTCATATCTTATTTTCTGGCCCATGCACTATGAAGGTTTGGCGGGTGTACCACGACGCTACCTCGATAAAAAGGGCTGGGTTTCTTTCAACCAGTTTGGAGATCTTGATAAGATGATCACTATTGTTTCGATCATCGTATTTGCCATGCAACTGATGTTTGTGTTTAATTTCTTCTATTCCATTTTCAAAGGAAGAAAAGTAACCACGCAAAATCCATGGGGGGCTAATACACTGGAATGGACAACACCAATTCGTCCGGGTCATGGAAACTGGGTGGGAGAAATTCCTGAAGTTCACCGCTGGCCTTATGATTATAGTAAAGACGGAAGAGAATTTATTCCGCAGACGGAACCGATCGGGGCGAATGAAAGCAAGCATTAAATAGCCCACGGTTTTAACCGTGGGAAATGAGAAATAAGGAATAAGAAAATGTGGAGATGTGGAAATGTGAAAATGAAAGTCCGCCGGTTGGCGGAGCGACATATTGATAGCCCACGGTTTTAACCGTGGGAATGAGAAATGAGGTAACCCACGGTTTTAACCCCGGGGAATGAAAAGAAAAATCAGCATCAGAACCCCGCAGGGGTTCAATATTGATGAGTAGCGAACAGAACGTACAAGAGTGCGACGCAAGGGACGATGATAGTAGCACAGGTGTTGGGAAAATAAATTTTGTGTTCTTTATATAACAAGTGGAAGCGAAGATGAAGAAGATTAAAGATTATTTGCTGTTGATCAAGCCTTCGCTGAGTATCATGGTGGTGTTCAGTAGTGTGATGAGTTTTGCATTGACAAAAGGCTCGGAGAACTATGTGAACTTTTGGAAGATGATACTCTTGCTCTTTGCAGGTGGGATGCTGGTAACGGGTAGTGCCAATGCCATCAACCAGGTAGTTGAAAAAGATACGGATGCCCAGATGAAACGGACCGCAAAACGTCCGGTGGCATCGGGCCGTATGAGTGTACAGGAAGGATGGGTCTTCGCCATCATCACCGGGATCGCCGGTGTTTTTATCCTGGGTTATTTTTTCAACTGGCTGGCGGCAGGATTGGCGGCTTTTAGTTTGTTCCTGTATGCATTCATTTATACGCCGTTGAAAAAAGTAAATTCAATTGCGGTGTTGATGGGTGCTGTGCCTGGAGCATTGCCTTGTTTGATCGGTTGGGCAGCAGGAGATAATAATTTATCAACCGGCGGATGGATATTGTTTGCGTTCCAGTTCTTTTGGCAGTTCCCGCATTTCTGGGCAATTGCCTGGGTGGCACACAAGGATTATTCAGCAGTTGGGTTTAAGCTCTTACCGGCAGATGAAGGACCGACAAAATTTACAGCGTTGCAGACGATCATGTATTCGCTGATATTGATACCGGTTACCCTGGCGCCTTATTTTACCGGGATGTGCAGTTATGATGATGTGCAGGGGAAAATAAGTTTAGGGTTAATAGCACTGGCAAATTTATTTATGATAGGAAGATGTGTGACGCTATACAGGAAAATGGATGTTGGTTCGGCAAGGAAAGTGATGTTTGGAAGTTATATGTATTTGCCGGTAGTAATGTTAGCTCTTTTATTAAGTAAAGCGTAGAAAAGTAAAAATTCAAAATTAAAAAGTAAAAAAGGCCCTCTTTTTGACTTTTGAATTTTGACTTTTGATTTTTGAATTATGAATACAGTGAGCATAGATAGACAACGAAACAAGATTCATCCCCACAAGTTTACGATGTGGGTGGCTATTGGCAGTATAGTGATGATGTTTGCCGGCTTGACAAGTGCTTTTATTGTAAAAAGCAACCAGGTCGGCTGGCAGACGATAACGATGCCGAAAGTATTCTGGATCTCTACGGCTGTTATCATTATCAGCAGTATAACACTGCAGATGGCATTAAGATCTTTTAAACAAAGAGAAATGAACCAGTACCGGTCTTTGATCGGGCTGACATTGCTGCTGGGAGTTGCATTTATTGTTTTGCAGGGGCTGGGCTTTCAGCAATTGTGGGAGCAGAAGATAACTTTCAAAGGTTCAGGAGCGGGGCAGTTCCTGTATGTGATCTTTGGTTTACACGGCCTGCATGTGATCGGGGGAGTGCTGGCATTGATCGTCATGTTTATTAAAGCATTTATCGGGAAAACAAAATTGTATAGTTCAGTTCCGGTGGAAGTAATGGCAACATACTGGCATTTTGTGGATCTGCTTTGGTTGTATTTATTGGTTTTCTTTTTAGTGATAGGATAATGTAGTGGTGATAATTGTTTAAAGTGTTGAAATTTTAAAAAAGTTTATGTCTACACAAGCAACAGTACATCAGACCAAATGGTGGAGCGGCGGTAAAAGCCCTTTTAACCTGGAGTATGGAAAGCTGATGATGTGGTATTTTTTGATGAGTGACGCTTTTACTTTCGGCGCATTCCTGATCTCGTATGGCTCCATCCGGTTCAGTCAGAATTTCTGGCCCGATCCGAATGCGGTATTCAATGCTTTTCCCGGCGCAGGGCATGCTAACCTGCCACTGGCCTTTGTGAGCATAATGACATTTATACTTATCATCAGTTCTGTTACCATGGTACTGGCTGTTCATGCCGGGCACAAACAAGATAAGCAGGGTGTAATAAAATGGATCGCATGGACAATAGTTGGTGGACTTGCTTTCTTAAGCTGCCAGGCATGGGAATGGCATCACCTTCTTACAGGTGAACATATCGTATTGGCAGATGGTAAACTGGAGATGGCGGTTCAGAACATGAAAGGAAATCCCTGGGGTAAGCTGGTTGAAAACAGTACTGCCATCACTGCTGCATTAAATAATACGCCGCATGAATCATTGGTAAGTATGGTGCATAATCATCATCATGCCAATTCAATTGCAGAACTCTCAACCTTATCTGATGCCCAATTAAGGGGATTACTTGCTCCTGACCTGGCAGAAGCACATATCCGTGAAAAAGGGCCCGTGGCATTTGGTGGTTATTTCTTTGGTATTACCGGGTTTCATGGATTCCACGTTTTCTCCGGCGTTGTTATCAACAGCATCATGCTCATCATGACACAGAAAAATGTATTTCAGAATAAAGGCCATTACCTGATGATCGAAAAGGCCGGGCTGTACTGGCACTTTGTGGACCTGGTTTGGGTATTTGTATTCCTTTGTTTCTATTTGATTTAAAAAAAATATATAACATATATGCAACACGCATTTGAAGAAGTAACTATTCATCACGAACATGCTGAAGATGCAGTATTTAAAAAGAGGGTAAAGAAGACAACCATTCTATTATCCATCATCACCTTGATCGAATTAGGCATTGGATTGACCATTTACACCATCCACAAAGGCGCCAATCCCAATGCTGGGCTGGTGCTGGCTTTTAAAGGAATGGTTTGCATACTGACACTGGCCAAAGCTTATTATATCGTTTCCGTTTTTATGCACCTGGGTGATGAGATAAGGAATATGATCATGACGATCGTAGTGCCGCTGATGCTGTTTATCTGGTTCATCATTGCATTTATTGCCGATGGTAATTCTTATAAAAATCTCCGGAATAAATTCGACACGCATTTTAAGGAAACCACCATGCCGAATAAACATCATAAGACAGAAGCACCGGTGGAAAAACCCGGCGGGAAAGAATAAGTTCTTTTACTAACTCTATATCATATCACGAACCATCCCGACGCTTACAGTCGGGATGATTTTTTAATTAAGAATAATTGTGAACAAGAAAGCTCTCTATGCCGTGATGCTGGCGATACTGTTGCCACTCGTTTCTTATTTTATTGTAAAAAGAAAAAGTGAGCATGCTATTGCCATGCCGCGGCATTATTTTTCCGACACGGTGCTTACCATTACAAAAAAAGGCAAACATGTAACGGATACGGTTTGGCACCGGGTTGCCGATTTTGCACTAACCAACCAGGAAAACATGCCGGTTTCCTGGGATAGCCTGAAAGGAAAAATTGTGATCGCTGATTTCTTTTTTACCCGTTGCCCCACTATTTGCCCAAGCCTGACGAAAAATATGAAACGGCTGGCTGAATCTATCAACAATGGTAAAAGGGTGGGAGACAAAACCAATAAGATGGTTCACTTTCTTTCTTTCAGTATTGATTCCGAAAGAGATTCAGTAGAAAGATTAAAGAACTGGGCCGACCGGTTCCAGATAAACCCGGAACAATGGTGGTTGCTAACGGGTAACAAGAGAATGATCTATAATCTTATTATCAATGAAATGAAGATACCGGTAGAAGACGGGCAAGGCATTGACACCAATTTTATGCATACCGATCATTTTGTACTTATTGACAGCAGCCGTCATGTGCGGGGTTTTTATCATGGGCTTGATTCTGCTTCGCTGGCGAATTTGTCGGAAGACCTTGTGTTGCTGACGCTGGAAAAAGATCCGAAGGAAAAAAGTTTTTTTTCCGGGAAATTGCAAATGATCGCCGTATTCGTCCTGGTTGCCATATTTGGAGTGGGATTGTTATTATATTTCCTGAGAAAAAGATCATGAACATGCTGACTGCCGCCTGGAAAAAGAATGATAAAAAAGCAAGGATCATCATTTTTGTTTTCTCCGCTATTGTATTTGCCGCCATCATGGCGCTGAGCAGGGTGAAATGGAATGTGAAACTTGGGTTTGATGTGCACCTGTTTGCAACGGCGAATGCAATCATTAATTCCTGTGTTGCCTTGTTATTGATCGTTGCATTGATCGCGGTAAAAAGCAGGAACTATATACTGCACAGGAACATTATGCTCACGGCCATGTTCTTATCCATTCTTTTTTTAGTGAGCTATATCTGTCATCATTTATTTGCCGGGGAAACCAAGTTTGGCGATGTGAACCATGATGGTATATTGACCGAAGCTGAAAAAACTGCTGTTGGCAGCAGCCGGATGATCTATTATATTTTGTTAGGAACTCATATCCCGCTTGCAGGTATCATTCTTCCTTTTATTCTTTTTTCTGCTTACCGGGCATTGACCGGCGATTTTGACAAGCACAAAAAACTGGTTCGTATTACATGGCCCATCTGGTTTTATGTGGCCGTGACAGGAGTAGCTGTGTATAGGATGATCAGTCCATACTATTATTGAACCCTTTCTATCGTATAACTATTGTTACAACAGCGGTCATACCGGCATGGTGTGTACAATGATAGTTATAGGTACCGGTGCTATTGAACGTATAACTAAAACTTCCTCCCGGATTTATGTCACCACTGTTAAAACTGGCATCGTTGGCAGTAACGGTATGGACCATATTATCATCATTGATCCAGGTGACCTTTGACCCGGCAAATAGCGTAAGATTAGGAACAGAGAAAACGGAGCCTCTCATATAGACGGGATTTTCAGGAGCTGTACCGCCACCCGTATCATTATAGGAGCTTTTGCTGCAAGCAAAAGATAAAGCTATGGTCGCTGAAAACAGGAGGATAACTGTAGAAAGATTACTCTTTTTCATACACACAATTTTGGTCGTGAAAAATCAATTTCATTGACCTGTAGCAATATCAGCGCCAAAATGGGTGAATGATCACAATTTTCTTTATTAATTGTCTTTCAGTAGATAAGAATGACCATTTGATGAGAATAATATGTAATTAGCCCATTTTATTTTTTATATAAGATCATATCTTATCCCTCCACAGATCTTCTTCCTCTTTTTGGGCCAGTCTTTTTTGTTTCAACCTTTCGGGTACCTGTTCTGTGTACATTGCCACAATGATGATAACATGATAGATGAAAAGCATCAGCACCACCAATGAAAAGGAATAATGTTTCATCCATTGCCATTCTGTAAAAGCGGCATTGGCCCCGCTGATGATAAGAAAAATAACAGCATTAATTTTTTGGAGACCCAGCAGGATAAAAGCGATGATGGCAAAAATATAACCTGGTATCATGGGGTTAGTGATCTTACTTGGAATAGCCACTGCTACATGCTGTACCAGGCAGGTAAGTGAAAGCAGCACACCAAAGATGCCGCCGTATTCGCAGAGGTTCTTTTGCCGGTTAGTAAGTGCTTCTGAGGAAGACATATAGCAAAATACACAAGAAAGAATTAAAACCCCAATCCCGCTGCCGCCTTCTTTCTTTAAAACTGAAAATAAATAAACGAGCTGCTGCTTTCCTGGCTCAAGATCAATAACAACAGTATAACAGACCAGATCAGGCCCAGCAACCACCAGGGCATTTTTTCTGCCACTATCAATACACGGGTATCTCTCATCAGCCAATGAAAGACGATCAGTCCTATAATAATGATGGTGATCTTTATCATACTTAGCGTAGATAGTAACACAGCCCCATGAGGAACGGCTGAAAACATCGACGTCAATAATCTCCACGCCGAACTAAAATCAGGTGAACGGAAGAAAACCCAGGTCACATTGATCAGGAAAAATGTAAACAGGGCCAGCATGAAGTTGGAAAGATTTTTTCTTTTCAATATCTCGGGGACAGGACCCAGCACACCTACTTCTCCCGAAGGCGTAACGGCAAGTGGCCTGGCTTTATCTTTCCGGATATCTGCAATGATCTTTTCTACCCATAAATAAAAACCATGCAATGCTCCCCATACCACAAAGGTCCAATTGGCACCATGCCAAAGTCCTCCGAGCAGCATCGTGATCATGAGGTTGAAGTAAGTTCTTATCTTTCCTTTTCGATTACCACCCAATGGTATATATAAGTAGTCCCGGAGCCATGCCGATAAAGTAATATGCCATCTTCGCCAGAAATCAGAAAATCCTATTGCTCCATAAGGGTATAAAAAATTATGTGGCAAAACAAAGCCCAGGCATAATGCTACACCAATGGCACAGGTGGAGTATCCTGCGAAATCAAAAAATATTTGCCCTGAAAAAGCCAGCACACCCATCCAGGCATCCAAAGTATTCAAGGCATCTTTAGCATGAAATACCATATTAGCGGAAGCCGATAACATGCTGTCGGCTAAAACCACTTTCATAAATAATCCAAGAGAGATCAAAAGCAAACCCTGCATCATTTGTTGCTGGTTGGCTTTCCTTGGCGTTTCAAACTGCGGTACTAATTGTGGTGGCCTGACAATTGGACCGGCAACAAGGTGCGGAAAGAAAGTAACAAACAAAGAAAAGTCCAGCATGGATTTTACCGGTTTGCTTTTTCTTTTATACATATCAATGGTGTAGCAAAGTGTAGTGAACGTGTAAAACGAAATACCTGCGGGAAGAATGATATTAGGTTTTGCCGGATGAAAATCGACACCCAGCGTATTCATCAGGAGAGTGAAGTTCTCCAGTAAAAAACCGCCGTACTTGAAAAAACAAAGCATCCCTAAATTGCCGATCAGGCTTATGACCAGCAAAAAATTCCGTTTGTATTTATTCTGCTGGTTATACAATGCTTTACCAACAAAAAAATCAACGACAGTTGAAAGCCATAAGAGCAGGATAAATGGAGGGTTCCATGCGGCATAAAAAATATAGCTGCCCAGTAAAAGATTTATCTTTTTTGTCTTCCAGGGTAAAGGAAGGTTATGCAGAATGAGAATGATGATAAAAAAGACAATGAAAGTATAGGAGTTAAAAACCATGGTTACAGGTATTATGTGGTGGTGATTTATTTAACGGGTGGTTGATGAGGAAAAACCCAGCCTTTTTCTTTTTGAAGAATGTCTACCAGGTTTTTGGTGAATACAACTGCGTCTGCAGGGCTCAAGTGTGAGAATTCCGGGCATTGAAAATGAGCGATAGCAGGATAGTCTTCAAAATGGATCCCCGGACATCCTGTTGTACTTAATATGCGTTCCCAATAATTTGCGCGGGGATATCCCATTCTTTCACCCATCAAAAAAGGTCCGCTGGAAGGAGTCCGTACAAATAATACCTGCCCGCCTCTTGCTTTTATTTTATCGACATCTGTTTTTACCGATGCGATTATTGAATCAAGCTTATGCCCGCTTGCAGGAGCTTCTTTATTTATTTTCCTGAAAAAATCCCAGATGCCTTTTACCTGGTTTTGCAGGTTGGTATCCCTCAAAAATTTTTCTGTCATAAAATCCTGCCTGCTGAATTTTACCCTTCCAAAGTCCAGCGGGAAAATTGGCATCACGAAAACCCCGGGCCGGTTGGGGATTTTTGTTTTATCCAGCATGGCATTCAACGATAAATTATCCTTTTCTAAAAAAACAAATTTAGATTCCAGTACATGATTCACTTCAAAGCTGAACCGCTGAGCCGGTGTTCTTTTTTTATAAAAATCAACTCGTTCTTTAGTATCTCCGAGGCTGCTCTCCTCTGTTGAAAAGAATAATATCTCCGTTACATCTACAATTAATTTTCCTTTGAATTTTTTATCATTGGCCAGGTCATCCAGGACAGGCAATGGCGACATACCTTCTATAGCCAGTTGTATGGCATGATCTCCAGTCATGGCTTCCCAGGTTGCAATATCCAGGTCATATTTATTCCGGGAAGAGCCTATGAAAACAGTTGCTTTATCTGAAGACTCGTACACCCGGGCTCTTTTATCGGACCATAATTCTTTCCCATCGTCATAAGAAATACCGATACCATGAGTACGTAAATAAACTTCCCAGCAAGTTATACCCAGTACAACTATCACCAGCGTTAATATGCCGGCTTTAAACAAAGATCGATTTTGCATATTCAGAAATTTTAAACAAAAATTTTTTGCTGCTGTTTTACCAGGCCCATTCCTCACGGAATTTTATCATAGGACAGGAGACGGAAAAGGCGACTGATAAGGATAGTATTCCGAAATTGCCAGATGGTCAGGCCACAAATCAATGATGGATAAATATAGAGGTTTAAATTATAAATAAAATAATTTTTTCCGAAGAATTCTCCAGATAGTTCCTTATAATTTTTTGTAAATGGTTTGCGGGATGGGGCGTGATAAAAAGGCTGTTCTTAAAATCCCAACTCCGATACAGGATCCCAAAATAATTTTTTGAAATCAACCACCTGGTCGTCCTTTACTTTAATACCTTCTTTCTTCAATAGTTTTTCCATATTGCCGGGCGGAAAAAAATGATGTTTGCCTGATAAAATACCCAGTCGGTTCACTACCCGGTGTGCGGGTACCCTGGGTCTTACTCTGCCGGCGCCATTCATAGCCCACCCTACCATGCGGGCAGATGATTTGATGCCCAGGCAGGCAGCAATGGCTCCGTAAGAAGTTACTCTTCCCTTTGGTATTTGCCGGGCCACTTCAAAAACAAGTTCAAAAAAATTTTCCTCTCTTTTACCGGAAGGCTTTATCGTCTTTAACTTTTGGGAAGGGTTTTTCCTGTTGACCATGAAGTGAAGATAAAAAAATACAGGATTCCAACAGCAGGCCTGAAACAAGAATTTTAGTTATTTACAACAGTAGAACTAATATTAGATTTTGATCTTTTTAAATAGAATAATTCACCTTTTGATGACGAGAAATGGTCGGGGCGGTCTTCATCAACAAATAGTTGCCATTTGATCATATCATCACCCAAAATTTGAAGCAGGCTTTTTACTTGTACGGTGGATGTGCTGTCATTTGTCGTAAAATCGAACCAGATCGGCGATTTGGTAAAATCAATTTTGTAATAAGTTATGTTTTTCCTTTCACCCATATAGGTCAGCACTATGGTAGAGCTGTCAATAATTTGGAGCGATGCCCCGGTATTTTGCTCTCCGGTAATATCCCAGGAGCCAATTATATCCCGGAATTTTTTGATTTGAGTACGGGCTGATATTGATAATAAACAGGCTGCCATCACAATAAAGATTTGTTTCATTTTCATCAGCCTTTAAAATGGCTCGATATATTACAACACAGGTTATGCCAAAATACTACGGGGATTTTTTCATTTATTTTCCTGGTTTGCCTTGCGCCGATTTATAAGTGCGGAACGTCGCGGTTCTTCTACGCTTTGATAATTATAGGGGCAATGCAAGCAACCATTTCCACAACAGGATCCTTTTTCCAGGTGATACTTTTCTGTCAATACCACATAGCCATCTTGGTTGATATAATAATCTATATTTTCAATCAACTCCTTCATGCTCTTTTAGCAGTTGTTTTAATTCATCGTCTTTTTCTTTGCCGGGTAAATTTGCCGGTAAAGAGAAACAGAGATAATGTATCCGGTTGCTTCCGGCAATATCTAATGATTCATAATGCGTTTTTATTTTTAACGCATCAGCGATCATTTCTTCCTGATATGCATTATCTGAATCTTTTATTGACAGGCAACCATATAACGCCATCACTTTTTTTGTGAATTCATAAAGATCCGGGCTATCTGTCTTCAGGTGTATCAAACCACCGGGAACCAGGAACTGTTTATATAACCGTAAAAATTTTGGATGAGTAAGCCGTTTTTTGGCTTTTGACCTTCGTAGTTGCGGGTCCGGAAAGGTGATCCAGATTTCTGTTACTTCACTGCCGGTAAAATATTCCGGTAACTGGTCAATTTCTGTTCGCAGGAAAGCAACATTGGTTAAATTATTTTGTAAAGCCTTCTTTGCTCCCACCCAGATGCGGTTGCCTTTCAGATCAATGCCAATAAAATTTCTTTCAGGATATAATTGTCCCAGGCCAACGGCATATTCTCCTTTGCCACAGGCTAGTTCCAGTGTGATGGGATTTTTATTTTTGAAAAAATCATTCCAGTTACCCCCCATATCCTTCGGGAACTGTAACACATTTGGAAATGTATTCAGCTCTGCAAAACGTAATAGTTTTTTTTGACCCATGGGCGGCAAAGATAAATCTTTTGTCAGCGGCTGGTGGCGCAACCAGTATGGCATTCTATTTGGGCTTTTAATGTAAACTGTACTCCTCTATCCTTGAAAATATTTTTTTAATTACTCAAACAGATTAATATGAAACGGGATGGAAACAATACGAGCCTTTGGCAACTAGATATGCCCGAGTATAATGCAAAAGCTAAAACACTCAGTGCAAATAAGATATTTGATGTTTTGATCGTTGGCGGCGGCGTCACGGGTATCACAACGGGGTTGCTTTTGCAAAAAGCAGGAAAATCAGTAATGATCGCTGAGGCACAGAATATAGGCTTTGGCACCACCGGTGGAACTACAGCCCACCTGAATTCATTTACTGAAACGCCCTTTAAACAGGTCGCAAAAAATTTCGGGGAAAATAATGCGCAATTAGTTGCAAAGGCGATTCGCCAGGCGCTGGAATTGATCAAAAGAAATGTACAGGAGTATAATATTGATTGCGGGTATAAAGAATTACCCGGTTATCTCTATGCAAGAGATGAAAAAGAAAAAAAAGAACTGGAAACTATTTTTGAGGGAGCACAGGAGGCTGGCGTAGATGTACTGTATGCTGAAGAGTCACCTGTGAAAATACCTTTTGAAAAGATCATTGAATTTCGCCGGCAGGGGCAATTCCATCCAACCCGTTATATCTATGCACTGGCAAAGGAGTTTGAAAAAGCAGGCGGTGTATTAGTTCAGCATTGCAGGGTGACGGGTGTGGAAGAGAATGAGATATTGACCGTGAATACCAGTAAAGGGCCTGTTGAAGCAAAAAACCTGATCTATGCTACTCATATTCCGCCGGGCGTTAACCTGCTTCATTTCCGCTGTGCTCCTTACCGGAGTTATGTTATTGCTGTGAAATTGAAAAACGAAGAAGACTATCCCGATGCACTTGCCTATGATATGGAAAAGCCCTATCATTATTTCCGCACACTGGAAATGGAGGGTGAAAAATATTTTATAGCAGGCGGTGAAGATCATAAAACAGGGCATGAAGAAAATGCGGAAGCTTGTTTTACACGACTGGAAAAATTCGTCAGCAAGTATTATGAAATAGATAAAGTAGTTTATCGCTGGTCATCACAATACTTTGACCCGGCTGATGGATTGCCTTATATCGGTCACTTGCCCGGCCATCCGCATAATATGTTTGTGGCAACCGGTTATGGCGGGATCGGGATCTCCAGCAGTACGATTGCGGCCACATTGCTTACCGAAATGATCGTTGCCGGTAAAAGTGAATATGAAAAATTATTTGATCCCAACCGCATTAAACCGGTGGCAGGGTTCAACAAGTTTGTGAAAGAAGCAGCCGATGTGGTAGGTAATTTTATCGGGGGTATTTTTTCAAAAGAAAAATTGGAAACTCTTGCCGACCTGGCCCCTGGTGAAGCAAAGGTTGTTAAGTATGAACATCATGCTATTGCATTGTATAAAGATGAGAATGGACAACTGCATGCGGTAAATCCTGCCTGCCCGCATATCGATTGCACGGTAAACTGGAATAACAGTGAAAAAAGCTGGGACTGTCCTTGTCATGGTTCCCGTTTCGGTTATGACGGCGAATTATTAACAGCCCCGGCACATAAAGATCTTGAGGTCATTAAAATGGAGGAATTGGTTGAACATTAAGTAAGCAGTCTTTTACAGGAACTTATTACTTTCCGAATTTAAGCTGGAGCCCAATACCTACTAATGATTTTAATTGCGTAGCAGCTGCTGTTTTATTAGTGCCAAAGATCCTCACGTCATCGTCATAGATCAGATCAACACTCCAGGAAACGGTAAGCGCCTTACCCAATTTTGCACTTAGGAGGTTCGACATAAAGATGTCAATATTTTGCGGGTTACGCCGGTAATTTGAAAAAAGATCCAGTCTTCCTTTATATGTAATGAATTTATTGAACTCTTTCAGGTAATTGATGCTGGCAAAAGCGCCAAACTCAAGGTTGGAGCTTTTGCCGGGAGTAACACCATAAAGTCCTTTGTTGGACAAGGCTGTGTCTTTTACAATTACCCAACGGGCTGTAATTGGAGAAAAGAAAATGGAAAGATTCTTTGTCGGTTTATAGTCAAGACCAAGACCCAGTAAAACATAACCCGGCGCCATAAAATTAGATGACAGTGTTTTTGTGTTGCCGGAAAAAGAGTAGCCTTTAAATAGTTGTGACCGTAAATTAAACAAAGCAGCCACACTCAGCTTCGTCGTTACTGCATATCCATATTTCGATAAAAGATCAAAACGATCATCATTTTTTCTGCTGCCGAGACTGGTCGTGTTTACATAACCCAGGTTAAAGTCAAATGTATTATCCCAACTCCACTTGTCTTTTTTATAAAATGCATAAAGACTAAGCAGTGAATTGAGAGAAAGCGAAAAATTATCACCACCGGCCGCCCAGTTACTTAATGAACTCTGCGAAATAGTAAGGCTGTATATCCCGCCTTTCCTCCATAATTTTTTAGTGGTATCATTATCCTTAACAATATTTCTTTCTGTTTCAGAGCGAATATTTTTTATGGACTGATCCTGGCTGCTGGCCAAAAAAGGAAATGAAAGAATAAAAAGAAATAAAGTTGTTCTCATGATAATGGTTTTTAAAGATCGGGTCATGACTGTATTTTAAAAATAGATGCTATTTAACCTGTCAACTTAGCCGCCAAAAAATAATAATGTGGCATCTTCTTTGACTATATGTATACAGTTATCAATTTTAAAAACTAAGTTTATGAAAGTCATTAAATTAAGCTTGAAAAAACCTGTTATCATTGCTTTGCTTGGTGTAGGGATCGTTTTTTATTCCTGCAAGGACAAGAAAGATTCGGGAGAAAATTCCACAAAATCAGAAACCGATACCACTATAATGAATAGAGATACCATTGTTACCGGTACCGGTGGGCAAACGGTAATAAAGAAAACAGGAAAGGTTTCTGTTGCAGCAGCCCCGGTAAATAAGACAGATAAAATGGCGGCAGATAAATCGGGGTATTATAATTATACGGATGTAGCTCCTCTTTACGTGGGTGGCCAGGGCGCTATTGAATCTTATATCACCAATAATCTCCAATACCCGCAAGAGGCTATTGATAATAATATCGAAGGAACGGTGCAAGTTCAATTTGGTATCGATGAGAACGGTAAAATTACAGATGTAACAACGCTTGGAACTAAATTAGGATATGGCCTGGAAGAAGAAGCAATAAAAGTCGTTTCTAATATGCCTAAATGGAATCCGGGTAAAGTAAAAGATAAAAATGTAAAAACCCGGATGATCCTGCCTATTACTTACAGACTTGAAGGATAAGAATGATAGAACAGGCAGATCATGCAAGAAGCCGGTCCCGATGAAAATCGGGACTGGCTTTTTGTTTTAAGAAATTTGCAAATAAAAAACCCCGGCATTTATAGTCGGGGCTCAAACTAGCACAATAGAAAAACTAAATTAGCTGTAGGGGGAGGGTTCGAACCTCCACGGGGCAGTTAGCCAAAAAGCAAATCCGGTGGTCAACCCCGGTCGGTCCCGATCTTCATCGGGATCGGCTCTACTTTTCGTTTATCCTGTGATCCCCACCCCCGAGACGAGAGGGTATGTCTGCCATGCTTACGCAATTTCATCACCCCACAATGTGTATTTTAAGAGCTGTGTAGAACAAAAATAAACAATAATGCCTGTTCGTTCCAAATAATTCAATGAATATTTTAAAAAATTAGATAATATTCAATATTATTGTAGCTGGTAAAAATTATTCTAAAAACAAGTATCAAAATGCCCTCCAAATTAAATCTTGACAAACTGGACCAGCAGATCATTCATCACATGACGAATGATGCCAATATCTCTTATGCCGAGCTTGGCAAAAAGTTTTTTGTATCAGCAGGAACTATTCATGTAAGAATAAAAAAATTGCAGGACTCCGGTATAATAAAGGGCACCCGTTTCAACGTGGATCTGAAACAACTTGGCTATGATGTAATTGCTTTTATCGGGATCTACCTGAAGGAAAGTTCATTGTATGATTCGGTGGCAAAAGAATTACAGAAAATACCGGAAATTGTGCGGTTGAATTATACCACCGGCAACTACAGCATGTTCGCAGAGATCGTTTGTAAAGATATCTCGCAATTGAAATTTGTGCTGCACGACCAGCTGCAGAAGATAAAAGGTATTGAAAGGACGGAAACGTTCATATCCCTGGATGAAAGTTTTAACAGGAATGTAAAAGTGATGTAAAAGTTTTGCCCGGAAGTGTTACATTCAATAATGATTTTTGAATTGATCTCAATTGAATTTGATTAAATCACCTTTAATAAAAAAATGATGCCTGATATTTTTGATCTTATTGCCCGATGGTGGAAACGGATGCTCGTCGTAATGGTACTGTCTTTGCTGGCGGTTGGCATCATTACTTTTTTAAAACCACGTCAATACCTTTCTGTGACGACAGCGGTACCTGCCAGTTCTTATGCTTCAGATAAGGGCAAGATCTTTAATGAGAATATCCTGGGGCTTTATTCCGCATTGGGTTCTTCAGATGACCTGGACAGGATCATAGGTACAGCAGCCCTTGATACTGTTTATCTCTTTGTCACTGACCAATTCAATCTTTTTGATCATTATAAAATGAAAGGAGTTAATGCAAGGAACAAAGCCGCTTTATTACTGAAAAAAAACACGAGAGTGATAAAAAGCGGATATGGTGAGTTGAAAGTAAAAGTATGGGATACTGATAAGGACCTGGCGCCGCAACTGGCCAATGCTATTTTCGATAAACTTCACCTCATACACACCGACCTGCAAAGCGCAGGAAACGAGGCTACTTTAAAAGGGCTACAGGCAGGCAAAAAGAAAATACAATTGCAATTAGATAGTATTACCGGAGTTCCTGGATCATTGATTGAGAGAAAAACAATACTACAGGCACAGCTGCAGCAATATGAAAAACTGATCAGCGAATATCAATTAATGGTTGACAGCAAACCTCCTGTACTGGTCGTTGTGGAAAAAGCAAAACCATCCATCAGGCCGGACAGGCCCAGGAGGCTGCAGATCATGATCGCTACAGTCGTGCTTAGCTTTCTTTTTGCATTGCTGGCGGCATTAGTAATGGAAAGAAAAAAAAATTCACCTGGTGCTGGCATCCATTCATAAAGATAAACTCCTGTTTTCCTTATTGGCCGGGTTGTTCATTGTGCTGGCAGGTATTGCCATTTTTACCGAACAATATTTCCTGGCGATAATTCCTTTTGCCCTGCTTATTTTTTACGCCGGCTGGCAAAACCGCAATATTGTTTTTCTTGTATTGTTGTTCACCCTTCCGCTTTCTTTTGAGTATCATTTTTCTTCCAGCCTTGGTACAGATATTCCCGATGAACTATTGATGCTTTTTGTTTCGGGGTTGTTTATTGCTTATTGGGTCTACGCACCAAAAACTATTTCTAAAAATATTTTGCGGCACCCGTTGCTGTTTCTCTTGTTTATCAACCTTGGCTGGATAATGGTCACTGTTATGTTTTCAACAGAACCGCTCATTTCATTAAAATTCTTGTTGGCCAAAGGCTGGTATGCCGGGGCTTTTATCCTGGCGCCTTTAATAATATTCAGGGAAAAGAAATTCATCAAAATTGCTGCTGTAACAATTGCCGGCTCCATGTTTTTCGTTGCCGTGATCGCCCTGGTTCGCCATTCTGATTACGGGTTTCGCTTTGCAAATATTAATGATGCTGTTTATCCTTTCTTTCGCAACCATGTCAATTATTCGGCGATGCTGGTCTGCATCACGCCGATCCTGTTTGCTTTTTTCAACGTAGTGAAAAAAAGAAACTGGCGGCTTTTTATTGGTGCTGCTATCATAATTGTTTTGATCGCACTGGCTTTTTCTTATGCCCGGGGTGCCTGGGTGGCTCTTTTAGCGGGAGGACTTGCTTATTGGCTTATAAAAAAGAGATTGCTTCTCTATGCATTTACGACCGCCATTATTTTTTTACTTATTTCTGTTTTTTGGTTAAAAGATAATGATCGCTACCTGCGATATTCCAATGATTTTAATACCACCATATTTCATACAAATTTTTCTGAACATCTTATCGCAACCTATAAGCTGAAAGATGTTTCGACTGCAGAACGTTTTTATCGCTGGGTAGCGGGAGTCAGAATGATAAAAGATAATTGGATCACAGGATATGGCCCTAATACTTTTTATGATAATTATAAAGAATATACTGTCCCGGCATTTAAAACATGGGTGAGTGATAATAATGACCGCTCAACGGTTCATAATTATTTTTTGCTGATTGCTATTGAACAGGGGATTCCCGGATTGTTATTTTTTATTGTCCTTCTCGGGGCCATGTTATATTATGCCCAGTATTTGTATCACCGGGTAAAAGATCTTTTTTACAAAACAACAGCCATAACTATTGGTGTAATTGTAACCATGATCATTGTTGTAAATTTTTTAAGCGACCTTATTGAAACAGATAAGATCGGGAGCCTTTTCTTTTTATGTCTCGCTTCGCTTATCGCTACAGATGTGAATTCAAGAAAGAAATCAGACTCTTCCCCTGACGTTGAGGGCATCTCTTAACCCATTCCCCAATAAATTAAAAGCTAATACCAACAACATGATAGCAAAGCCCGGGGCCAGGGCCAGCATGGGGTTTTGGGTGATGATGAAATTATAATTTTCCTTTATCATCAATCCCCAACTGGGTTGTGGTGGTTGCACACCAACACCCAGGAAACTTAATCCCGCCTCGATAACAATGGCGGATGCAAAATTACTGGCGGCGATCACCATTACCGGCCCCATGATATTGGGCCATATATGCTGCACAATTGTTCTGAAGTCGGAAAACCCCAATGCTCTCGTGGCTTCTACATATTCCAATTCCCGTATGGCCAACACCTGTCCTCTTACCAACCGGGCAACATTAACCCACATCGTTAACCCGACTGCAATAAACACCTGCCAGAAACCTTTGCCCAATGCCAATGTAATGGCAAACACAAGCAACAGTGTTGGGATGCTCCAGATAATATTTATGAACCACATAATAATATCATCGGTCCTTCCGCGGTAATAACCCGCCAATGAACCAAGGATCAAACCAATGCTCAATGAAATGATCACGGTGATCAGCCCGACACTTAGACTTACTCTTGTACCTACGATCAACCTGCTTAGAATATCCCGGCCATATTTATCAGCGCCAAGCCGGAAGGTTAATTGGGTAATAGGGTGATCGGGTAAAAAGGATTTATGGTATGCCTGTCTTTCTGATATGCCTTCATCAATAAATTTTTGCACAATGATGCTGTCTCCTTTTTCTTCATGACTGATAATGGGTACAAAATGATAAGCATCTTCTTTGCCTGAGATCAATTGTTTTAAAAAACCGGTAGTCGCAACATCTTTATCTTTTTTTATTTTGATAAAATTTTGTTTGAAGCCGGGCCTTTCTCCTCCGATCTCAAGAATAATGCGATTAGCATAAGGTGAAGGATCCTGGACGATAAAATAAGCAAATACGGCAACGAGTACCGCAAGGGCAATTACAATTAAGCCAAATACGGCACCTTTATTTTTTTTCAGCCGTCGCCATGCTGCTGCCTGGAAAGATTGAGACTGGCTCATGGAGGAAAGATAAGACAAGAGGAATAAAAAATAAGGAATTAGAAACCTGCCTGCCGGCAGGCAGGTAAGAAATGAGAAAGTTAACTGCCGTCACTTTCTCATTCCTTATTCTTTATTTCTTATTCCTTATTTAACCACCCTTCCTTTCCACTCATACTTACCAAGCTGTCCAAAAAGACCGGAGACGATCGTGTAGAATATATGAAGCGGCTGAAAAAAGAAGAAATACTTCATCAAAAATTGTTTACTGAAGAATGAAGAGACCGAATAAACAAACGGGAACTCAATAATTGTTTTGGCAAACCATAAACCAATAAGCCAGGTCCAATATGGATGAAACCAGCAACCAGCAACCAGCAACAAAAGAAAAGAAAGATTTAATAAATAAACGAGTGTCAAAACAGTAATTATCCTTTTATCCCCGTAATGTTTTGCCTTGCTGGCCCAGCGGATCCGCTGGTTAAAAAAATCCTTCCAGCTTTTCATAGGTTGGGTGGAAACAATAGCTTCCTTTGATTTCAGGTAATGAACTTTATTGGGATATTGCTTCCATATTTTATGCATCAGCAGCATATCATCACCCGATGCGATATTGTCAATGCCGGCAAATCCATTTACTTTATTAAAAGCATTTTTTTCATAGGCAAGGTTAGCGCCGTTACACATGCTCAATGCTTTTTTATATACAGCTGCGCCGGTAATTCCTTGTAATACCATGAAGTCCATTGCCTGG
>DATHDV010000112.1:0-19662 GCA_035318845.1 Chitinophagaceae bacterium | reverse complement strand
TACAAATACTGCTGGGCGTTTTTAAATTAGGAGGCTTTACCCATTTTATTCCTTCAACAGTTATTAAAGGAATGCTCGCAGCTATCGGCATCATTCTTATTTCGAAACAGATCCCCTTGCTGATGGGATATGACAAAGCTGATTTCTGGACAAAAGAATTATTCAATGTCATTTCATTCAGGAATGCCTTCGACCATGTAAAAAATATTTATTATCACAGTTCAATGGGCGCCGTTGTTATCGCCCTGTCTTCACTGGCACTGCTGATCGTATGGAAAAGGACAATCGCCAAAAGAATTTCTTTTATACCCACTTCATTCGTGGTAGTGCTGTTTGGTATCTTGATGGCCTTATTATTCAAGGAATTTATCCCGGCATTGGCTTTAAAGTCATCGCAATTTGTAAATGTGCCGGACAACCTGTTCTCGCAGATAAAATTGCCGGATTATAATTCTTTATTCAGTAATACCGCCATCTGGAAAAATGCTGTGGTTATCTGTATCGTTGCTTCGCTTGAAACTTTATTAAGCATGGAAGCCCTGGACAAAATAGATCCTTATAACCGTATCACTCCGCAAAACAGGGAACTGGTAGCACAGGGAACCGGTAATTTTCTCAGCGGACTGCTTGGCGGATTGCCGATCACTGCTGTGATTGTAAGAAGTTCAGCCAATGCAGAAGCAGGCGCCCGGACAAAACTCTCGGGTATCTTCCATGGCATTTGGTTATTGCTCTTTGTTTTTTTATTAGCCTTTCTTCTTAACCTGATCCCTTATTGTGTACTTGCTGTTATACTGATGCGCACCGGTTATAATTTGGCAAAACCAAAAATGATCCGTTCGGTTTATAAATTAGGGAGAGAACAATTCATGCCTTTTATTGTTACGGTTGTCGCCATTTTATTTACCGACCTGTTGATCGGTGTGGGTATTGGTGTGGCCTATGCGGGCTATTTTATTTTTAAAAACACATACAAAGCCGGTTTTACACTCACCACCCGTACGGAAGGTCATCTTATTCATTATTATTTTCATCTTGCCATTAATGTAAGTTTCATCAATAAAAAAAGATTAAAAGATGAATTGGAAAAAATCCCTGACTATTCAGTCGTACATATCGACGGCGCACATAGTGTGTATATTGATTATGACGTAATAGAATTGATCAATGAGTTTAAAGAAAAAGCTCACCATAAGCATATTGAATTACAATTATCAGGCATTCCTGACGTGGAAACGATCATCACTCATTAATTAACGAATAAATCTGCTATGAACATTTCTTCTTTTCCTTTTCAAACCCTCGACTGGTCTTCTGTTCCCAAAGAAGAACATAAAGGTGATACCGGCATGGCAACCTGGCAAATACAAATGATGAATGATATCCGTGTAAGGATGGTAGAATATTCCCCGGGTTATAAAGCCGATCACTGGTGCAGCAAAGGACATATTATTCTTTGCACCGAAGGTGAAATGGATACCGAACTGGAAGATGGCCGGATCTTCAAACTCAGCAAAGGCATGTGTTATTTTGTAGGAGATCATTGCGAAGCACACCGAAGCAGTACTGAAATGGGCTGTAAATTATTTATTGTTGATTAAAAGGATTGGCTGTTAGCTATTAGCCGTTAGCTTTTAGCTATTGGCTAACAGCTAACGGCTAATGGCTCCCGACTAACGACTAACGACTCGTCCCTTCCTATTAAACCAAAACCACATCGGTACTCCTGTAAGCATCAGCGCCAATCCAATGATCGCTTCCCTGGGTTGAGTAGCAATGGTATTTACAAAAAGAGCTGCAGAGAATAATATTACAATCGCAGGAACAACGGGATAGCCCCAAACTTTATAAGGCCGGTTTGCAGTGGGCATCTTCTTTCTTAAAATAAAAACACCTAATGCCGTTGCACCATAAAAAACAAAAACGGCAAAGATGATCATATCCGTGAGCTGGTCAAAAGTCCCGGAGAGAACCAATATGCATGCCCAGATGCATTGATAGAGCAATGAATTACCCGGCACAGCATGTTTATTCAGTTCTCCTGCTTTTTTAAAGAACAAACCTTCTTTCGCCATGGCATAATAAACACGGCAACTTGTAATGACCGTAGCATGATTGCAACCCAGCGTAGTGATAACGATCAGTAAAGCAATAAACAGTTCACCGCTTCTCCCCCAAAAAGTCTTCACGGCTTCAATGGCTGCGATGCCGGTACCCGATTGATGAATATTCTCCAGCGTTTGAACAGGCAGCAATGACAGGTAAGCCGTATTTGCTAACAGGTACATGGCAATGATAATAAACATCCCGATAGTTATTCCTTTTGGGATATTGCGGTTCATATTTTTTACTTCGCCGCCAATATAACCCACCGATGCCCATCCCTGGTAAGCCCAGAATGCCGCCAGCATGGCTGTAAACATAGCGCTGAAAGTTACCGGTTGATTATTCGTTGTCGTCAAACTAAATGCTGCGCCGATATGCGCATGAGAACTTGTTAATCCAAAACCAATGATGATGAACAAGCCGGTAAAAACCAGTAGCAGGATCGCTGTCCCCAGCCAGGCTCCTGTTTTAAGGCCACGGGTGTTTACCCAGGTAAGCAAAAGAATAAGAACAATAGAAATAAATTTTACATTGAAATCTTTAAATGGATAAAAAACTCCCCATAGGTTTACATCAGACCAGGAAGAAAGCATCGGTGCAAAATGAACAACACTATTCAATGATTCTGCAAAAACATAAGCCAGCGAAGAAATGGCTGCCGTTTGAATAATGGTAAAAGTGGACCAGCCAAACTGGAAAGCAAAAAACCGGTTGTATATTTTTTTATAATAAACATAATCTCCTCCCGTGTCTGCAAGCAGGCCTGCGACCTCTGCATAACTCAGTGCACCGAATAAACTGATGATACCTCCCAGCACCCAGGCGATCAGCACCCATCCGGATGAATGAAGCGAATCAGCCATCGGTGCTACTTTTTTGTAAACTCCTGAGCCGATAACATTGGCGATCGTAAAAACAATTACAAGTTTTAGTCCAAGTGCAGGTTTTAGTTGTTGGGTGGTCATTGGATGGTTTTAGAATTTAAAATTACATGGGTTCATCAGCGCTGGGACCATACATTCCGGGAATGGGCACATCCAGCAGACGCAGGTAAACCGATAATTGTCCGCGGTGATGAAAGAGATGACTGAATGACCAACCCCTGATCGCTACAGCTTTGGGTAGATCATAATATACCTGTTCGCCGCTTTTTACTACCCATCTTTTTTTAAAGTCCTCATCACTCGTTTTTTCCAGGTCAGCAATTGCTTTATCTAATTTTTCCTGGAATATTTTTATTAATTCTTCCTGCGAGGAAGGAGCCTGGCCCGGTTTATAATCTTTTTGAAAATCATATTCATCAATATGGATGATGTCCGATGTCCAATGTGGTATCTCTGCAACATGGGCAGCCAGTCTTCCCAGCGTCATTGATTTTTCATGTGGCTTCCAGTCTTTCTTATCCATCGGAACTCTTTCCAGCATTTTTTTAGTTAATGCTGATTCATGTTTTAATTCTGCAATAAAAGCATCTTTGATCGCCATAGAAATATATTAAGGATTAAATGTATTGAAATTTTGGATGAATGGAAGAATGTTTTTGGCAAAAGTCTTTTATCCATTCATTCCAATTTGAGGAAAACATCTTTTACCAGCCTATAATGATGGTCCGATACAAAATGATTGGCGCCGGGAATGATCGTAACAGTTACCGATCTTGCATTGACCAGCATTTCTTTTGCGAAAGCCGCATTGCTGACCGGGACCAATCCATCCTTATCGCCATGCAGTATATGAACAGGACAGGTAATATCGGGCAGCTTTTTTACCAGTTCCTTTAATTCTTTTTTCAAATACCAGAGTTCCTGGTTAGATTGACGCCATGCGCCGGGCAACAAATATTTTAATGGAGATCTATAAGTAACAGACCGCCACTTCTCCGGTTTTTCTGCAGCAGGATCTAATGCAGCTGCAATTAATACAAGACCATCAAATATCCCCGGATTATCAATAGCCAGCTTGATGATCATCGGGCCGCCATAAGAACGTCCTGCCGCATAAACAGGTTTTCCGTTCTGTATCTTTTTCAGCAATACACTGATGATGTCCGACTGTTGCTGTAAATTCTTTACATGACCAAATTCGCTGTAACCAAAACCCGGCCTGTCGACAGATACCATGCGGTATTTTTTCAACAGGTCTTTATCATACATGTATTTCATGAACTTTATCCATCCGCCGGGACTGCCATGTACAAAAAATAAAGTGGGCAATGTATCATTACCGGTTTTTGCATAGTGAAGATCGAACCCATCTGCACGGATAGTTTCTGTAAAAAGATTTACACCTTCTTTAGCAAACTTTTTCTTTGCTGTATTATCACTGATGCGGAACTTCCAGGCAACCTGTGCAAATACCAGCCAACTAACAAGTACAGCCAGGAATAACCACCCGAACCTTTTCAACCATTTCATTTTTTATTTCCCCCCAATCGGTTTATAGATCATATTATATAATTGCCACAAGGCAGCCAGGATAAAAACGATTCCCATAAAGGTGTTCAGTTGTTTATTACTGGCCTTCATTTTTGCAATAACCCATTTACCCCCATAAATGTATACAGCAAGACCCGTCACGGAGCCGATCCCTGCACCCGCAGTAAATAAATTGAAGTCAAAAAAAGTTGTGTGAAGAATCTTTCCCTGTATAAGTTGCGTACTCCAGATGAACCAAAATGGTATTTGTACAGGATTGATAGCTGATATACTTACGCCTAATAAGAACCTGTCCAATTTATTATTTAACAACAATCCCTTTTTCTCTCCTGTTTGTCTCCTGGCCATTATCAAACTGAAAATACCCAATGCCAGAAAGACTACAACGGTAAGCCATCCCATGATGATAAAAACAAGCTTGTGCTCCACTATCCAGTCCATCGCTGTCAATGCAAGACGCAGGTAAATCATTTCTATCAATACAATACCTAATGCATATTTCCATGCCTGCTTATACCCTTCCTGCACGGCCAGTTGTGTGGCAGTAAGATTCATATTGCCAAAAGGCAACTGGCCCAAAAAACTAATCAATAGTGCAGAAAAGAAAACCTGTATCATTCAGTTGGCTAAAATATGATATAAAGAGAGTTTAAAAAATCAGATCAATGTCTTATCAATTTCCTGCATCCGTTTAAAATTCTTTTTTGCTTTTTGCATGAACCGCCAACCTTTCATAAAACTCCAGTAAGGCACTCCTTTTTTATGATTGATCCTTCCGATCCGGTACAGGTGGCGCCAGTGCCTGGCGATCTCTTTCAATGCCGCTCCATAACTCATGTTACGGTCAAATACATGTGTGATGGCTGCTCCCGCACCGTTAAATTCAAGTATCTGGATATTTTTTCCGGCTTTCAGATCTTCCAGCGAAGTGCATTTCAGGTCGTAGCGGCCAAAATAAAACTGGCCCGCTTCATTGCTGATCCTGTCAAACACATCGCATAGTTGCTGATCTATTTCATGGTTCAGGTTGATGAATTTGGCTCCTGAACTATGATTACCTTTCATACTGAGAAAATATTTTTCATTGGCGGGGATAATTTTTTCCCAATTCTCTTCATGTCTCTTCTTCATTTCCTCCTGCTTGTATTTCGCCGACGGATGTGCAGCTACCAACTCTGCAAGTTTCTTATTCCCGTCGCCTGTCACATGCAAAAGGTCTTTTACGATCAGGCCGGTTACAATTCCTTTTGTTTCCCCGGGGTATCTTATATGAAATACACTGAACTCAAGTGATGAATCCACATAGGTCTGAAGAATATAATTCTCTCCTACCTTATCATGATATACTTCCAGCTCCTTTTCATTTTTGATGATCCTGAATAACACTCCCCACATTCCCGAATCAGGTTTGACAACAACCGGGTAATTTAATTGAACCTGCCGCATACTGCTTTTTACTTTTTCAATTTCTTCAGCAGGATCGATCAGCAAGGTGGTTGGATAAGACCAGGCAGGCAATTGATCGAACATTTCTTTTTTACTTCCTCCTTCAAACCCCGCGAATACCAAACTGGGGTTAACCGGTGTGAAGTACCAAAATGCCCGGGCTTTTATGGCATACCAGAGCCAGAGAATATCTATAGGCAGGTAGATCACATCGTAGGACCATCTTTCCCAGTTAAACAGTTTTTGAAAAAATCTTTTCATGAAGACAATGAATTTCAGTCCCGCTTATGAATAAGTTTATCGAATTTTTTTTCCATTTTTTCCTTCAACTCTTCCGTATCAATAAATTTTTTGTGTCTTTTTTTCCGGCGTGACATCTGCCATACCTGGAGAAAAGCAGTAGCCAGGAAAATTCCACCGATCACCCAGCTTACTATATCCTGGTTGCGGCTAATACTGTTTGCGATCAGCATTCCGCCAAAAATAAAAAGACAGTTGCCGATAAAAGTGCCGATGCCAATGCCGGCGATATAGGCATTGTAGTTATCGTTCCGGGGCAATAATATTTTTTTGGTGAATAATACCGTGCTCCAGCCCAACCAGAATGGTATTTGCCCGGGACTTACGGCGCACATGGCGGCTCCCAGCAAAAATTTAGGCAAGGTACTGCTGAGTACCACGTTCTTTTGTTGTTCAGGGTGCAGTGCCGCATAAAAACTTGAAGCAGCCAGCGCCAGTACGATCAGCAAAGTGACATACTCCAGGATCCTGAACAATTTTTTTTGCCGTTGTATCCAACTGATCGCAACTACTGAAATGCGGACATAGACCATTTCCACCGTCAATGAACCCAGCGAAAACAGGATGGCCTGGGTAATGCCTTCAGAAATGGAGATCTGGATGGCTGCCACATTCATTGTTGCCAGTGGAAGTGAGCCAAGGAAGCTGATCAGCATTCCGATAAAGAAAATTTTCAGCAAGGGACGCATGTGACGAAAATACGAAGAAACCGTTGAGCCGGGAATCAATCATATTTTTCCAGCAGCTTGAAATGTTTGTTGGCAGTCCGGAGAAAATTCAGGCCTTTTTTAAACGACCAGTAAGGCGTTCCGTTCTTATGATTATACCTGCTGATCCTGAATAACATTCTCCAATGATGTAAAATAACGCCATACGCTTTCCAAAGACTCATATTGCAATCGTAAATATGATTGGGTTCGGCGCCACAACCGTTAAATTCAAGAACCTTGAAATTTATTCCCTTCTTGAGGTCTTCAATGGATAATGTTTTAATATCATAACGCCCATAATAGAATTTATCGGTGTAATGACTCAGCTCATCAAAAACCCTGACGAGGTCTTCATCGATCTCTTTATATAAGTTGGTAAAATGTGCGCCGCGGTTGTGGTTCCCGGCATAGGACAGGTAAAATATCTCTCCTTCATGCAGGATACGGTCGAAGCGGTGTCCATGACGATGTTCCATTTCTTCCATCCTGTATTTGGCGCGGGGATGTTTTTCAATCAATTTTCTTAAGGTGGTTTTTCCATCTCCTTTAACCTGCAGCAGTTCTTTATGAATGAATCCGCTCACGGTTCCTTTTTGCTCAGCAGGGTGACGGTAATAAAATACGCTTACTTCAACCGGCAACTCCACCAGGTCCTGGACAATATATTCAACCGGGATCCTTTCGTGGTATTTAATTAATTGCTCTTCATTATCAATTTTCCGGAACAGAATGCCTTTCATTCCCACATCGGGTTTTACAATGAACGGATAAGTAAACCCCGCCTCATCGATCTTCTTTTTCACTTCTTCGTAGGGCAGGTCGTGCATGATAAATATGGTCCGGGGAACCATATGTGGCGGCAACTGGTCATACATTTCCTTTTTTCCTTCACCATGAAAGCCGCCAAACGTAATGGTCGGGTTAGAAGAACTGAAATACCACAATGACCAGCTTCGGATTGTGTACCAGAACCATACAATACCGATCGGCGAATACAGAACATAGAAATTCCATAGTTCCCAGTCAAAAATTTTTTGGAAAAACTTAACTTTTTTCATTGTTACCGGCAAAAATAGATATTGAGTTTATTTATTTGACAAATTATTCAATAAAGTCTAATTTGAATGTTAAACCCTGGATATGAAAATACGCATCATTTGGACTATTATTCTTTGCAGTCTTTTATTTACAGCATTACCTGCAGGTTCAAACATGGTTCCGGATTCAAACAAGATCATTATTCCTTTTACTGATACGTACAAAAAGATCGTATCCCTTTCTGTTAAAGATATACAGAAATTGATCGGAAGAAAGCTGACCCTGAAAGAAAGGATATCTTTTTTTATTCTCAAACAAAAACTCAGGCATAAGCCAAAAGATTCAATGGATGCCGGAGACATTTCATTGATCCTTGGTATTGCCGGCCTGGCATTTATAGCCTTGTATTTTGTTCTGCCCTTTTCTTTGGTCCTGGCAATTGCTTCAGGCATTGTAGCCATTGTAACCGGACACAGGGCAAGAAAAAAAGATCCCGCTAACAAAAATGCAAAAATTGGAAAATTATTAGGATGGATCACGGTGGGATTAATAGCTGCTCTTTTTATTGCAATAATTATTGCATTTGCTTCAATTGGTTCCTGGAACTTTGGCTGATAAAGGATACGATTCTGCATTATTTATATTCCGTATTATTGCTGTGAAATTCAAATTGCTTTCATGACTATCCGCACAGTTGCTGAGTTATCTGCTAATGGCGAAAGCCCTGAAGTATTATTTTGGGTGGGTTGTGCCGGCAGTTTTGACCAGCGGGCACAAAAGATCACCAAAGCATTTGCAACTATTTTGAATAAAGTCGGGATCAATTATGCCATTTTAGGCAAAGAAGAAATGTGCACCGGCGACCCCGTTCGCAGGGCCGGCAATGAATTCATGTTCCAGATGATGGCTTACCAGAATATCCAGGTCCTGAATAATTATGGTATTAAGAAGATCGTAACAGCATGCCCGCATTGTTTTAATATTTTGAAAAATGAATACCCTGAATTAGGCGGCCATTACGAGGTCATTCATCATACTACTTTTTTACAAGGCCTGATCGATGAAGGAAAAATAAAGATGAAAGAAGGCGGTGTATTTAAAGGTAAAAAAATCACTTACCACGACAGTTGCTACCTCGGCCGTTCCAATAATATTTATGAAGCACCAAGAAAAGTTTTAGAAGCATTGGATGCTGAACTGGTGGAAATGAAACGTTGCAAAAGCAATGGACTTTGTTGTGGCGCCGGCGGCGCACAAATGTGGAAGGAAGAAGAAAAAGGAACTACCCGTGTGAATTTTGAAAGAACGGACGAAGCTATCGGAACAGGGGCCAGTATCATTGCATCTGCCTGTCCTTTTTGCAATACCATGCTTACAGATGGCGTTAAGAATGCAGAGAAAGAAGAAAATGTAAAAGTGATGGATGGGGCGGAATTGATTGCTGCGAGTTTAGATTAACTTTGACAGATGAATTGGGAATACAAACATCTTCTTGATAACAATTTCCATCCCGACTCAAGGGTATGGGTTTACCAGTGCAGCCGGATATTTAACCTGAATGAAGCATTGGAAATCGAAGAGCTGCTGAAAGAATTTACCCGCCAATGGAAGAGTCATGGTACGCCGGTGAAAGGTGAAGCTCATTTATTCTTTGGGCAGTTCCTTGTTTTAATAGCTGACGAAACAGCTACCGGCGTTAGTGGATGCAGTACGGACAGCTCGGTACGGTTGATCAAAGACATTGAGCAGCGATTCAAAGTGTATATGTTTGACAGGACCACACTGGCCTTTGTATTAAAAGAAAAAGTGGAATTGCTTCCCCTCTCCCATCTTCAACATGCTTTTGATAACGGGTTTATTAATAATGAGACCTTATACTTCAATAACCTGGTGCAGACGAAAGAGGAATTGGAAAGTAAATGGATCATTCCGGTGAAAGACAGCTGGCTTGCAAAAAAAATTTCTCTGTCAAAATCAGTTTCGTAAATTAGAACCTGCAAGCGGAAGTAGCTCACCTGGTAGAGCGACAGCTTCCCAAGCTGTAGGTAGCGGGTTCGAGTCCCGTTTTCCGCTCGGAATGTTTCAACACAGAGACACTGAGTAAAAGAGTAACACCGAGAGTTGTGTTGCCTTCTCTGTGAAACTCATCCCGATAATTATCGGGACTGTTACTCTGTGTTTATATTATTTTTTAATAACTTTCTTCTTAGCAGCCTTCGTAAAATTATATCCCACACTCAGCCGGAAATTTCTTGTCTTATTAGTATTAAAATTTTCCAGGATAAAATTGGGGCCCTGTGTATAGTTCCTGTTTTTCTGTACGAAAGGATCAATAATATTAAAGGTCAGGATGAGTTTCTTATCAAAGAACTTCCGCTGTATGCCCACATTCATACTCCAGTTCCATCTTGCATAACCTTGCGGGTTGGCAAACCGGTTGAAAGTGAAACTGCCGGTAAAATTCAGGACATCTTTCGGCGTATAGGTTGAATTCAGGTTAGAAGTAAAAGATCCTCCGTTGCGATACCTGTTCACTGTTTTATCAAATACACTGTACTCATTAAAAGTGTAGCTGGCGCTGAGGTTTGTTTTTAATTTCTTTGTAATGGTCAATCCGCCCCATGTACTTACTTCATATTCTTTTCGTCCGCTGATATTCTCCCAGGTGATCTGTGTCTTCTCGCCAGGTATCAATGTCCTTACCTGGCTGAAGATGTTTTCAACAATATTATACCCCAATCCAAAATTGATATAATACTGTTGTTTAGTACGGCCAATTACAAGATCAAAATTATGTGCGGTCGACGCTTCTAACTTTTCATTACCGAAACGAACATTATACGGGTCGCCGAAGTCGATCGTTGGATTAAGCTCATTGATACCCGGCCGGCGAATACTGCGGCGGTAAGCCAGGGTAAGATTCAGTTTATCTTTCCATGTACGGTTGATATTGGCAAATGGCAATAAGGTCCAGTAACTATTTTTTATCTGGCGGCTGTCTTTGTATAATTCAAATGCGATAAAAGTTTCTTCGGCAGATATCCCACCCGTTACACTAAAGTTTTCCTTCAGTACCTGCTTAACAGATGCCCGGAAGTTGAGAATGGTCTGGTGAAACCGGAAATCATTACTCAGCGGATCAGATCCCACAAAGATCCCTTCCGGCTTTTTCAGGTAACTGGCATCAGTAATGATGTGACTATTGCTTCGGTTGTAATATGTACCCACTGAAAAAAATGTTTTCTTATTGCTCAGCGGTCTGTCATAATTCACCCGCACATTATAACCATTGCTTTTATTATCGGTCAATTGTTCCTGGGTGGAGTCAATGCCATTAGGACTATGGTCGGGGTTGAAAAACTGTTGGAAAAAATCCCTGTCTGATTTATTGATTGAAAGATTGGCCCCGGTAATGATCTTAAATGATTCACCCGGGAGCTTTCCTTTTTTAGTATACGTAAGATTTGCACTTGGACTGTAATTGTCGCCTTCGCTCAGGATATTTCTTTCACTCAGCCGGTAAATATCTCCAAAGCGGTTGATATTAGTGTATTCAGTACTGCTTTGATTATGGTAGTCATTCTGGTTGTATTGCAATACAAAATTCACCGACCGTGTTTTATCAAAATCATAATCCATATTCAGCCGGAAGTTGGGCCGCCAGTTCTTATTCAGGTAATTGCTTGTTGTTTTGAAAAAATTACTGGAATCGGTATAAAAATTATTTCGCAGAGAATTGCCGTCCCCTTTCAGCCGGTTATAGCCGATACCTGCATTGACGCTAAGTGAAAATCCCTGTTTGCGATAGCTGAAGTTGCCATTCATGCTTGCTTCACCTCTTGAGCCTGCTGACAGATTCAACCTTCCGCTTCTTCCTACTTTTCCTTTTTTGGTAACGATATTGATAACCCCGCCCTGTTCATTAGCATATTGCGGCGGTGGATTGGTCATCACTTCTATTTTTTCAATGGAACTGCCGGGCAATGATTCAAGCAGGTCCTGCAACTGTTGAAGATTTAATTCTACAGGTTTATCATCAATTAAGATCTTCGGTTCTTTTCCCCTCACCGTTATTTTCCCCGTTGCATCTTTTGAAACAAGCGGGACACTGTTCAGCAGGTCACTGGCATTGCTGCCGGCTGAGAGCGCAGATTCACCTGCATTGAAAGTGATATTGCCGTCCTTTGATTCTATCAAAGGCTTCTCAACATAAATAATTACTTCATCCAGCTGTTCACTGGCTTTTGATTTTAATGAAATATCATTCAGGTTAAAATCAAAACGCTCCTGGCGGAAATTAATGCTGTCGAGTGTAAGGTTTTGCATACCAGCATAAGAGATCCGGAGACGATAATAACCAAAGGAGATATTGCTGAAAGTAAACAGGCCCTCTTTATCTGTTTGAGTTGTCCGCTTGTTATTACTGTCTTTTAGCGGTATCAACAGCACGGTTGCACTTTCAAGAGCTTTTTTTCTTTCATCCATTACATTCCCGGTAATTATACCGGGATCACTGACCTGTGAAAAGCCGCTGAAACAAAGCAGAAGAATAAGAGGAAGTAAAATTATTTTTTTCAACTCAAGTATTAGACGGCAAAGATACTTTGAACCTTCTGTAAAATAAAGTAATCTTTGGAAAAACATTTTTTATTTAAATACTCATAATGGTATTTGACATAGCCTAATCTGATTGCTTACTTATTCTTTTTTTAGATACCTCAAATGCAGCCTTATAGATTTCGTTTTCCGGCTCTAGTTCCAAAGCCCTTTTTATGTCATCAATTGAATTATCTATCTTTTCAATTTCGTTAAATAACAAATATCTATTCCAATACATTAAGCTCAACTTATTATCTAATTCAATTGCTCTATTGTAATCAGCCAATGCCGCTTCATAGTTCTTTTGATTAAAATAAAGAACACCTCGGTTGCAGTAACTATATGCATCCTTATTATTTAATTCAATTGCTTTGTTGTAATCAGCCAATGCCATTTCATAGTTCTTTTGATCAAAATAAAGAAGACCTCGGCCGCCATAGCTACTTGCAGCCTTGTTATCTAATTCAATTGCTTTGTTGTAATCAGCCAACGCCGCTTCATAATTCTTTTGATTAAAATAAAGAACCCCTCGGCGGACATAACTGCCTGCATCCTTATTATCTAGTTCAATTGCTTTGTTGTAATCAGCCAATGCCGCTTCATAATTCTTTTGATTAAAATAAAGAACCCCTCGGCCGCCATAGCTACTTGCAGCCTTGTTATCTAATTCAATTGCTTTATTATAACTATCTAAAGCCACATCATTATTATTCTTTCTTTGATGAAGAATCCCAAGATTGTAATAAGATTTAGCTAATCGGGGATTAAATAAAATCGCCTTGTCATAACCCTCTATAGCTTTTTCTTCATAGCCTAATTCTGTTTGAGAAAATGCCCATCTATGCCACATATCAGCATTCATCTCATCAAAATCTAAATAGTTTTCAGAAAAGCGTATGGTGGCGTTCCAGTCCTTTTTGTCATAAGCAGTAATTGCTTTTGCCTGATAAAGATTTTTTAAAGCATCAAAGCCTGCTACTGCAAGTTTACTACGGGCTTCGTCAATTGTGTTTTGTAACAAAAGTTTATTTTGCTCGGTTAATGCTTCCTCAGGTTTGAACTTTTGTAACTCTTCCTGCCGGGTTTTAATAGCTGTTGCATCCTTTCTTGACTTATTCACAATAGTCTCCAACTCTCTTTGGTCACGTTTTGCAATGTCTGTGTATTGTTTAATTTGCCTAAAACCAAAAAAAGCTAATAGGCCTATTATTACTCCGATGACGCTGAAGAAAACCTCAATAAAAGTTATCCAACGATCTGTTGCTGACTTTGATTCAGAAACAATATCTTTTTGTTTTTCCAGCTCATTGTGTAGATCACTTAAACGATTTGAATATTCTCCTGTTATCTCATTTAACCTGATTTCCAGACGGAGGGAGTCATTTTGCCGTTGTAATTCTGCAAACCCTTTCTGGGCATTTGTGCTTAAAAAGATCAAGGAACAAAAAGCTACTGATATCAAGGGTTTAAAAAAGACTTTCATTAGCAATTAGGTTTAAGTATAAATGTAAAGCATTTCTCACGGATTTGCTGCCATCCTGTCGCAAATTCTGTGCTTTCCTGTATATTTGCTGTTCAAATTTATTTTGAATGCTTGACTATGTGTCAGATAAAGTGCAGGATGAAGAAAGGCAGGGCGAAGCATTTGCTCCTTTCAATAGTGATCCAAATCAATACAAAAAACGGTTCTATATTGAAAGCTATGGCTGCCAGATGAACTTCGCCGACAGCGAAATTGTTGCCTCTATATTAAATAAAGAAGGTTTTGGAGCTACCCGGAATGTGGAAGATGCCGACCTGATCTTTATTAATACCTGCTCGATCCGGGAAAAAGCTGAACAAACCATTCGCAAACGCCTCACCGAATTCAAAAAATTGAAACGGGAAAAAAAAGGAATGCTCGTGGGTGTGCTGGGCTGTATGGCAGAGAGATTAAAATCAAAATTTTTAGAAGAAGAAAAATTAGTTGATATAGTTGTTGGCCCCGATGCATATCGTTCATTACCCGGACTGGTAGAAGAAGCTGAAGGTGGACAAAAAGCTGTGAATGTTTTATTGAGCCGGGAGGAAACTTATTCAGATATTTCCCCGGTACGATTAGATAGCAATGGCGTCAGTGCATTTGTCAGTATCATGCGGGGTTGTAATAATATGTGTTCATTCTGTGTTGTTCCATTTACCAGGGGAAGAGAAAGAAGCCGTGATGCTGAAAGTATTCTCCGGGAATGTAAAGACTTATTTGAGCAGGGGTATAAAGAAGTGACTTTGTTGGGACAGAATGTGGATAGTTATTATTTTAGTCAGGAGTCGGGAGTCCGGAGTCCGGAGTCATCGACCAGTCCAATTACTTTTGCAGATCTACTAGAAAGAGTTGCCCTTATTTCTCCACTTCTCAGGGTTCGCTTCTCCACTTCACATCCAAAAGATATTACCGATGATGTATTGCATACAATTGCGAAACATGATAATATCTGCAACTATATCCATCTTCCGGTTCAAAGCGGTTCTTCAAGGATATTACAACTGATGAACCGCACTTACACCCGGGAATGGTATCTGGGAAAAGTGGAGAGGATCAGGGAGATCATCCCCGATTGCGGGATCTCGTCTGATGTCATAACCGGGTTTTGCACTGAAAGCGAAGAAGACCACCAGGACACGATCAGTATCATGGAAAAAAGCCGGTACGATTTCAGCTATATGTTTTTCTACAGCGAAAGACCCGGAACACTGGCAGAAAGAAGATACAAAGACGATATTCCGGAAGAAGTAAAGAAAAGAAGGTTAAAAGAAATTGTGGAATTGCAGAACCGCTTATCACACGAAAGCAATAAGAAGGATATTGGCAAAAAATTTAAAGTGCTGATCGAAGGCGATAGTAAAAAAAATGATAAAGAATGGAAAGGAAGAAACAGTCAGAATAAAGTGATCGTTTTCCCAAAAACTAACAACAACATTAAAAAAGGAGATTATGTGGAAGTGCAGGTGATTGATTGTACACAGGCAACATTGCTGGGAAATATCTTTCAAAATTCAAAAGTAAAAATTCAAAAAAAGGACGGTGCTTAAGATTTTGAGTTTTGATTTTTAAATTTTTAATTGCTAACAAATGGACATTCAAAGTATAAAAAATCGTTTTGGTATCATCGGCAACTCCCCTGCCCTGAACTATGCATTAGAAGTGGCCGTGCAGGTGGCACCAACCGACCTCACCGTTTTGATCAATGGTGAAAGCGGCGTGGGTAAAGAAGTGTTTTCCCAGATCATTCATTCTCTTTCTCCGAGAAAACATAACCCTTTTATCGCTGTAAACTGCGGCGCTATCCCGGAAGGAACGATCGACTCCGAATTATTCGGACATGAAAAAGGTTCCTTCACTGGTGCAGCAGATGCCCGCAAAGGTTATTTTGAAACGGTAAATGGCGGCACAATTTTCTTAGATGAGATCGGTGAATTACCATTGGGTACCCAGGCAAGATTACTCCGGGTGCTCGAAGCCGGTGAGTATATCCGTGTAGGCTCATCCAAAGTTCAGAAAACAGATGTAAGAGTAATTGCTGCTTCTAATAAAGACCTGATGCAATTGGTGCAGGCCGGAAGGTTCCGGGAAGACCTTTATTACCGGTTAAGCACAGTTCCTATACGTGTACCTGCACTGCACGACAGGCCGGAAGACATTCATTTATTATTCAGAAAATTTGCAGCTGATTTTGCCAATAAATATAAATCGGCTCCTGTTCAATTGGATGAGGAAGCAAAACAACTGTTAATAAACTATCCCTGGCCGGGCAATGTGCGGGAATTGAAGAATATTGCAGAACAGATATCAGTTCTTTCACAGGATAAACAGATCGCAGCAAGGGAATTGAATAAATTCCTGCAGCCATATTCCAGCAACAGGTTGCCGGTATTGGCCCATACCAACGGAACTTCTACTCCTGAATTTGCCAACGAAAGAGAAATTCTTTACAAACTTTTCTTTGATATGAAGAAGGATGTAACAGAATTAAAAAGGATGTTCCTGGAAATTTTGCAAAACCCTGAGATGGTTGCCAAGAACCAGTCATTGATCAATGAGCTGAAAGAATCCGATGGCTTCCGGATGAAGAATAATGAAATGATGCAGCCTATGCTGGTTCAACAGGGTAATCAAAGCTCCCAGCCTGTCATCATGAACAACGATATCCACGATCATGTAGAAGTGGAAGAAAGCCTGAATATCATGGATAAAGAAAAAGAACTCATCATTAAAGCCTTGAAAAAACATCGCAGCAAAAGAAAAGATGCGGCGCTGGATCTTGGCATCAGCGAAAGAACCCTGTACAGAAAATTAAAAGAATACGATATTGAAGAATGAGATAAATAAAAGGCACAAGGTACAAGGTACAAGAGCGAAAGGACTATCCGTTGTAATGACTCTCCTTCTTGTTCCTTGTATCTTGTTCCTTGTACCTTCCTTCAGCAGTTGCAGCGTTAAGTATGGTTTTAAAGATGTCTCAATACCCGATACGATAAAGACTGTTAAGGTTGGATATATTGAAAACAGGGCCCGGCTAATAAACCCGCAACTAAGCCCCAGGCTTACCGATAAACTAAAGCAAAAGATCGTCAGCCAGACAAAGCTTTCACAAACCAACGGCGATAATGCAGATTGGGAAATAACCGGTTATATCAGCGATTACAGTTTCAGTACTTCAGCCATATCCGGCCAGCAGGTGGCCAATAACAGGCTCACGGTCGGCCTGCATATTACCCTGAATAACCGTAAAGCAGATGATATAAAGGACTATGATGTGAGCCGTAGTTTTGAATTCAAAGGCAACCAAACAATAGAGCAGGCTCAAACTGCGTTGCTGGACGAGATGATAAGGACCCTCACCGATGAGATATTCAACAAGCTTTTTTCCAATTGGTAAGTACTACTTAACTTGTAATCATGAATGTGCAGATCAATCAACTGGTAAAATCGCTTTTGCAAAAAGAATCCCTGGACCAATGCAGTGTGCAGGAACTGCAGCAGTTTGCAGACAGGCATCCTTATTTTGGAGCCGCACAATTGTTGCTTACTAAAAAGTTGCAAACGGAAAATGCCGATCTATATAAAGACCAGCTTCAAAAAACATTTCTCTTTTTCCATAACCCGCTTTGGGTAGAACAACTGCTGAACGAAACCGGTAATACCACCATCACAAAAGCTGAACCGGCTATTGCCGATAAGATAATTATTCCGGTAGTTGCTGCTGCAGAAAATAAAGAACCGGCCAAGATTATTTCACAGGTTGAAATTCCCCATGTTAAATCAGAAGAACCTCCGATAGAAATTCCAGCATTAAAAACAGAGTCTGCTGATCCTACAAAAACTGAGTTAGTGTTTGAACCTTATCATACGGTTGATTATTTTGCTTCGCAGGGTATAAAATTCAAAGAAGAAGAAAAGCCTAAGGACAAATTTGGCCAGCAACTGAAAAGTTTTACGGATTGGCTCAAAACAATGAAACGTTTGCCCGTTTCTGAAATAACAGAGGCGGTAGAACCCAAAGCTGAACAAAAAGTAGAGCAAATGGCCGAACATTCCCTCCAGGACAGGGAAGTAGTTACAGAAGCCATGGCCGAAGTATGGGAAAAACAGGGAAATGCTGAAAAAGCCATTGAGATCTACAGCAAATTAAGTTTGCTTGATCCCTCGAAAAGCGTTTATTTTGCAGCGAAAATTGAGGATTTAAAGAAAAGAATTTAACATGACTATTTTATTCATCATTTTGATCGTTTTGGCTTCCGTGATACTGGGATTAATTGTACTTGTTCAAAACCCAAAAGGCGGTGGACTGGCCGGGAATATTGCCGGTTTCAGTAACCAGTTCATGGGTGTAAAGCAAACGACCGATGTACTGGAAAAAGGGACCTGGATATTTGCCGCTGTAATCGGCGCTTTGTGTATGCTTTCGGTTTTTTTCATATCAGGCAGAGGCTCCAATGAAAACAGGGCGAAAGATGTAACAGTGCCCACGCAAAACAGCACTACCCCGATAAATGCTTTGCCAATTACACCCGTTCAACAACCTCCAAAGTAAAACCTTATAACAATATTTGAACCCCGGCTGAATCGTCGGGGTTTTTTATTTAATTTGAGCAGAACTATGAAGAAAAAGATCATTGCCGGTATTATCCTTCTTCTTTTAATTGCTGGCGGATTTGCAGGATGGAAACTTTTTGGCCCGGCCACTACAACTGCCGGTGGTGAATTTTTTTATATTAGAACCGGATCAACTTATTCCGATATAAAAGAAGGGCTCGTCAGCAAAAAATATATCAACAGCAGCAACTGGTTTGACCTGGCTTCTAAATTCCTCCGCTACAAAAAAGTAAAACCCGGACGTTATAAAATAACAAAAGGCATGAGCCTTGTTAAACTGGTAAGAATGCTTCGGGCAGGCAACCAGTCACAGGTGAATTTTGTTATTACTAAAATAAGGACCAAAGAAGACTTCGCCCGCAAAGCCGGTAAGCAGTTCGAACCAGACTCACTGCAGATCATAAGTTTCCTTAATAACATGGATTCATTGAGTGATTATGGGCTGGATACGAATACTGTTACTGCCGTGATGATGCCACTTACTTATACCCTTGACTGGAACAGTAGTCCTGAACAGATCTTCCAGAACTGCTTTTCTGCTTATAAAAGATTCTGGACAAAAGAAAGACTGGCTAAAGCCGATAGTCTTAACCTTACCCGCATGGAAGTTATCACGCTGGCATCTATTGTTGAAGAGGAAACACTGAAAAAAACGGATAAGCCGCTAATGGCAAGTGTTTATTTAAATCGTATCCGTGTGGGAATGCCGTTGCAGGCCGACCCAACCATAAAATTTGCCATGAAAGATTTTGCATTGAAAAGAATATTGTCAACACATTTAAAAACGGTATCGCCATATAATACATACCTGAACAGGGGCATACCTCCCGGCCCGATATGCACCCCGGCTATTGAAACCATTGATGCAGTCCTGGATGCACCCAGGACCGATTAC
>DATHDV010000111.1:0-3916 GCA_035318845.1 Chitinophagaceae bacterium | reverse complement strand
TGAAACTTCCCCGAGAATTTCTCCCGATGGTAAATGGATCGCATTTACCGGCCGGCAATATGGAAACTCCGATGTGTATGTAATGCCGGTCAATGGTGGCGAGGTAAAGCAAATCACATTTCACAGCGGCAATGATGAAGTAACAAGCTGGAGCTGGGATTCAAGATCCCTTTATTTCAACAGTAACCGGATGGGGCAGACCGCCGGATATAAAGTAAGTGCGGATGGCGGTACACCCCTAAGAGTTTTTGGTAATTATTTTTTCCAGTACGATCATAATTTAGTTGAACATCCAACCAGCGACGAAATATTTTTCAATGATACCTGGGAAAGCAGTAACCAGGTGCAGCGCAAAAGATATAAAGGTCCTTTCAATCCTGATATCCAATCTTACAACCTGAAAACAAAACAACATAAGAAATACACCACCTGGGAAGGAAAAGATTTTGGCGCCACGATCGATAAAGATGGTAATATCTTTTTCATTTCAGATGAAGGGAACGGTGAATATAATTTATATGTATTGGTGAATGGGGATAAAAGAAGATGCACAAGATCTGCTTCATCCATCAAAACCCCGCAGGTAAATGCCAATGGCGGAAAAGTGGTTTTTGAAAAAGATTACCAGTTGTGGATCTATGATGTGAAGACAGGAGATGAAAGAAAGCTGAACATTTCCATTATCCGCAATAATATTTTACCCAAGGAAAAAGATTTCGATGTAAAAGGAAATATTACGGCATATGATATATCGCCGGATGGAAAGAAACTGGCATTTCTATCAAGGGGTGAAATATTTGTTAGCGATGTGGAAGGAAAATTCATTCAGCAGATCAACCGCGGATCAGCTGAAAGAGTAACTGAAATAAAATGGATGAGTGATAATAAAAAATTGCTGTTCATGCAGACATTGGGTGGTTATACCAATTTATATACAATAGCTGCTGACAGCAGCGGAGCTCCGAAACAACTGACCAGTGATAAAAGTAACAACAGGAGCATCGTGATGAATAAAAAAAGGAACAAAGCGGTCTATATGAGTGGCCGGAATGAAGTGAGACTACTTGACCTGAAGACGATGGACAGTAAGATCCTTGTAAAAGATGAGATATGGGGTTTTCAAAACAGTAACCCCGGCTTTTCACCGAATGACGAGTATGTTTTATTTACAGCGTACAGGAATTTTGAGCAGGACATTTTTGTTTACAATGTAAAACAAAATAAAAGCACCGACCTGACGAATACAGGTATTACTGAATCTGATCCCATTTGGTCGCCGGATGGAAAATATATTTATTTTACTTCACAGCGATTGAAAGCAGCTTATCCATTTGGCATGCCCAATGCAAGAGTGTACCGGGTGCCGCTGGAGAAATTAGATGAACCTTATCGTATTGATAAATACAATGAGTTGTTCAAAGAAGAGAAAAAGGATACGACAAAAAAAGCCGCTCCTGCTGCAGACTCATTAGAAAAAAAACCAATTGTTATTGACGCTGACCGGATCATGGAAAGATTGGAACAGGTAAGTCCTTCAATAGGAGCACAGTTCCTGCAGGCCGTTTATCAGAAAGGAGATAAAACAACCGTATTATATACCAGCAACCACGGCGAAGGAAGAAATGCACTCTGGAAAACGGTGATCGAACCGTTTGAACAAAATAAAACCGAAAAAATTGCCGGTACAGATGGAAGTTTTGGATTTGATATCGTGGAAGTGAGTGATAAGTTATATGTGTTATTCAACAGTACGATCAATAAACTCAACCTGGAAGGAAACAAAGTAGATCCTATCAGTATCAGCTATACGTTCCGGAGAAATTTATCAGAAGAATTCAGTCAGATGTTTGAAGAAGCATGGGCACAGATGGAAGAAAATTATTATGACGGCAACTTTCATGGGCTTAACTGGCAGAAAACAAAAGAACATTACCAGCAGTTCGTTCCTTACCTGAATAACCGTGCCGATGTGAGGGTTTTGCTGAATGATATGCTGGGTGAGTTGAATTCATCACACCAGGGCTTTGGCACTACCGGCGATGATGAAACCATTGCCTTGCAGAACCGCACGATGGAAACAGGTGTCATTTTCGAAGACAACGATCCTTACAAAGTGAAATATGTAGTTAAACGTTCGGCAGCCGATAAAAAAGGAATTGACATTAAACCGGGTGATGTGCTGGTGAAAGTGAATGATGAGACCGTGAGATCAGCTACAGACCGAAACTATTATTTTACCCAACCTTCACTGGACAGGGAATTGAAACTGACTTTCAACAGGGCTGGGCAAATGATAGAAGCAAAAGTTCATCCGCAGGCCAATTTGTTTACCAATCTCTATGACGAATGGATAGACAATAACCAAAAAAGGGTGGACGAAAAAAGCAAGGGACGGATCGCATATGGCTATATGAAGAATATGGGTGATGGGGAACTGAACCAGTTCATCATAGACATGACACAGGAATTAACTAATAAAGATGCCCTGATATTTGATCTTCGTTACAATACCGGCGGTAATGTACATGATGAGGTATTGAAGTTCCTGGCGCAGCGTTCTTACCTGCAATGGAAATACAGGGATGGAAAACTAACACCGCAATCCAATTTTTCACCCAGCGACAAACCGATCATTTTATTGACCAATGAACAATCATTGAGTGATGCTGAAATGACTTCGCAGGGGTTCAAGGCATTAAAACTTGGAAAGATCATTGGAAATGGAACTTATCGCTGGATCATTTTCACCGGTGGGATTGGTCTTGTTGATGGCTCCTCCGTCCGGATGCCGGCCTGGGGTTGTTATACTTTGGATGGAAAAGACCTCGAGTCAACCGGTGTGCAGCCTGATATTCTTATCATCAACAGTTTTGATGATAAGTTAAATGGAAGGGACCCTCAACTGGATAAAGCAATTGAAGAGATATTGAAACAATTGAAGTAATACACTTAAGCAAGGAATAAAACGATCAATGTGTTGGTTTGATCAACCGGATCATAGCGCTGCTTCCTTCATTGCTGGCAAGATAAGCGCTGTAGCGGTGTCCGTCAATCATGACGGCCTCCATATAAGAAGTATTGGGAGGGATCCTGCCGAGGTTTTCTGCTACCATGGTCAACTCGTTGTTTTCTTTCAGTTCACTAATGGCCAGTTTAATGATATGTGCTTTGCCGGATAAAAGAAGGTGAATGAAAACCAGCTGGTCGTTCAAAAAAAGAGAAATGGAATCACCGTCTATTTCTCCATTATCGTAAAAGCGAAGTTCTATTGAATCACCGCTCAGGGGAATATCTTTGGTGAAAATTTTTTTACGGCTGACAAATTTTTCTTCAATGGTTAATGGCTTTGCGGGTGCGGGAGGAGTTGTCACCGGTTTTATATTTTCAGGAACTGTTTTTTGTTGTTGACTTGTTTGAGAAACCGGCTTTTGCACCGGTATGGATGCAATGGGTTCTTCAGGGATCTGTTTTAACCGGCCGGCGATCGTTACCACACTGTCAATAAGATCCGGATCATTACCACCTGTTGTGTAGTTTTCAATGACATTATCCCATTCATCGGCAAACTGGGGACTATTTATTTTGTCAAGATTCACAGCGCCTTTTATTTTATCTTCTTCATCTTTATCGTAGGCGTTGCCATTAAGCATCATTTTACCGCTTCCCGGGCAATTAAAGTCTGCCCTGGAAAGCATGGGTACTTTACCGGGAGATCCCACACTAAAACGACCGGATCTTTCATCCAGTAACTGGTCATCCCACCAGACCGTGCTGTTGGTATTCGGGTCAAAATACCCCCTGATGCTGTATCGCCGGTAATTATTCGCTGATTCGTAGTAGTATGAAGTACCCACCAGGCTATCACCTTGCTGAATGATCTTTAGTTCCACTTTTTGCCGGTTTATTTTTCCTTTCC
>DATHDV010000110.1:0-9428 GCA_035318845.1 Chitinophagaceae bacterium | reverse complement strand
CCCATAAACGACAAACGGCTGCCATCTGTGCCGCCACGGATACTTTCCATTTTCAGTTCCAGCCCTGCCCTGCCAATAGCTTCTTTGGCATGATCAACAACCTGGGGGTTTACATCCAGTATCTCTTTCATGTTGCGGTATTGCTCCGTAACAAGAAATTCAAAAGTTGCTTTGGGGTAGGTTCGCATTCTTTCTTCAATTTGTGTCCGCAGGAAATCTTCTTTCTTTGCCAAGCCTGCGGTTTCAAAATCGCGGATGATAAAATCAATGGTACATTTCTCCGCAATACCTTCCAATCTTACCGGGTGAATAAAACCTCTCTTACCATCTGTCGATTCCGGGGAAAGCCTGTCTTTGGGTAAAGCCGCCAGGATCTCTCCTGCAATTTTCATCGCATTTACCATCTTATCTTTTGCATAACCAGGATGGGCGATCACGCCATGAATAATTACCTGCACCGCATCAGCGCTGAATGTTTCGTCTTCCAATGAACCGGTATCACCACCATCCAGTGTATAACCAAAATCGGCACCCAGTTTTTTCATATCAATTTTATTGACGCCTTTACCTACTTCCTCATCGGGTGTAAATAATATTTTTATTTCACCATGTTTTATTTTTTTGTTTGATAGTAAGAAATTTGCCAGGTCCATGATCTCCGCAACACCGGCTTTATCATCCGAGCCAAGCAGGGTTGTTCCTGAAGCAGTAATGATATCATTACCCATTTGGGTTTTCAGGTATGGATATTCATTCAATCGCAGCACCTGTGTCTTATCATCCGGCAATACAATATCCTGTCCCTGGTAGTTTTTATGCACGATGGGTTTTACACCGGTACCGCTGCAATCGGGAGCCGTATCCACATGAGCACAAAAACAAATAACCGGGACTTTTTTATTGGTCGTGGCCGGGATGGTTGCATACACATAACCCCACTCATCCAAATGAGCATCGGCAATGCCCATTTGTTTCAACTCTTCAGCCAGGATCTTACCCAGGTCTTTCTGTTTTTCTGTAGAAGGAGAAGAATTGGATTGCGGGTCGCTTTGTGTATCTACCTGCACATATCTTAGAAATCGTTCTGATGCAGTAAATTGGTAGTTTTCAAACATATCTAATTTATTGGGGTATCGAATATACAACATAAAGCAGTTGGTATTCAAAATGCAGTTGTCAAACACCAATAATCTTGTTATCTTTTCACCTAACCAAAACAATTCAACATGAAAAAATGGATTATTGGCTCTTTAATTGGAGCCATCATAATTTTTGCCTGGCAGGCAGCCTCCTGGATGTTCCTTGGCATTCATGATAAACAGATGAAATATACTCCTGCTCAAGGTGAGATCATGTCTGTACTCTCAGCAAATATCAAAGAAGACGGATTATACATGCTTCCCAGTGCAGCCACCAAAACAGAAATGGAAGCGATGAAGAAAGATATGGAAGGCAAACCCTGGGCTTCTGTAATTTATCATCAGTCATGGAAAAATGACATGACTATGCAAATGATCCGGGGATTCCTGGTATGTTTTGTAATGGTATTACTCCTGGTCATTGCACTCTCGAAAGGGGGAATGCCCAACTTCACCGGATTTTTGACCGGCAGCCTGGCCGTTGGTGTATTAACCTTCCTTTGGGGTCCTTATATGGGACATAACTGGTTCAACTTACCCTGGCATATGATCCGGGGAGATATTATTGATGCCATTGTTGCCTGGGGACTTTGCGGAGCATGGCTGGGTTGGTGGATGAATAAGAGATAGCCATTAGCTGTTAGCTATTAGCCGTTAGCTAATGGCCAATGGCTAATAGCTAACGGCTATACTATGGCATTATAATAAGCGGACTTCCCCCAACAATTTCCACCAGTTCAAGATCAAATACAAGATCCTGTCCTGCCAGCGGATGGTTGGCATCGAGCAAAACGACATCGTCTTTTATTTCCACGATAGTAACCTGGAATTGCTGTCCTTGCGGGTCACTCATCCCTAAAGGCATGCCTACTTCTATATCGAGGTCTTTTGGAAACTTATCTTTCGGCATCTCGATCACCATATCAGGATTTCTTGGACCGTATGCTTCATCGAAAGGGATATTAATTGTCTTCTTCTCGCCAACAGTCATACCGGTCACCCCTTCATCAAAACCTTTTATCACCATTCCGCTGCCTACTTCAAACTCCAACGGTTCCCGGCCTGCTGATGAATCAAATGTTTCCCCGGAAGTTAATTTGCCATGATAATGTACTTTCACCTTATCACCATTTTTTACCTGCGCCATCTTATTATATTTTAATTAATAATAGAAAAACCGGGGCGAAAGATAGCAAAATCACGAATGCAACCATTTAAATATTTTACGCTGTCTGAGTTAATAATTTCGGTACTTTACCTGCTGATTATTATAAATAAAAGATATGAGAATTTTAAAAGCACTGCTCCCGGTTTTACTGATCACAGTGGGTTGTTCCGCACAAAACTCAGTTCAGCAATTTGTGCAAAATGAACAACCAAAGGTATTGGCAGGAGCAGACAGGATAAATGTCTACCTGCCACTGATCAAAGGCCGAACAGTTGGGATTTTTGCCAACCAGACTTCCATGGTGGCCAATACACACCTTGTTGACACATTAACAAAACTGGGGATCAAGATCAAAGTAATATTCGGGCCTGAGCATGGTTTCCGGGGCACAGCTGATGCCGGGGAAAAAGTAGGTAACTACACAGATGAAAAGACAGGTATCCCGGTTGTTTCATTATATGGAAGCAAAAGAAGACCCTCTGCTGAAGATGTTAAAGATGTTGATATACTGATCTTTGATATACAGGATGTGGGAACCCGTTTTTACACGTTCATTTCTTCCCTTGAAGAATTTATGGAAGGAGCTTTTGAGTTGGGCAAACCTTTGATGATACTTGACAGGCCAAATCCCAATGGGTTTTATGTGGATGGCCCTGTACTTGATCTAAAGTTCCGCTCATTCGTTGGAAGGCAACCTATCCCGATCGTCTACGGAATGACGATCGCCGAATATGCATTTATGATCGCCGGTGAAAAATGGCTGAGTGAAAAAGCAAATTTGAAATATGATTATTATCGTACCGCACAAAATTCCCCGGATACTCTTTTTCATTTCCAGGTGATCAAATGTAAAGGATACGATCACAAAACAAAATATGTATTGCCGGTAAGACCTTCTCCCAATCTTCCGAATATTCAATCCATTTATCTCTACCCTTCCACCTGCTTATTCGAAGGCACAGTTTTAAGTGAAGGGAGGGGAACCAATAAACAATTCCAGGTTTTTGGACATCCATTACTACCAAAAAATTTATACTCATTCACGCCGAACCCCAACGAAGGAGCAAAAAATTCCAAATTATACGGACAGCTTTGCTATGGCTGGGATCTTAGCGGCACAACCGATGAAGTATTGGCAAAAATTAATAATCATGTCCAGTTAAAATGGTTGATGGAAGCCTATAAACTATTTCCGCAGAAAGACAGTTTCTTCCTGAAATCAAATTCTTTTAACCGCCTGGCGGGCAATGATGTGCTGATGCAGCAAATAAAAGATGGGAAGAGTGAAGAAGAGATCAGGAAAAGCTGGGAGCCGAAGTTGACAGAGTTCAAGGTCATCCGGAAAAAATATTTGATGTACGATGATTTTGAATAATTGCCGGCTCATTCAACACATTTAGTTTATTTATCTTCGCAGCGATGAAAGAATTTCAATCGCTGCGAATTGTTTTTATGGGTACCCCCGAGTTTGCCGTCGCATCATTGGATGCCCTGGTAAAAGCAGGTTGCCATATCGCAGCTGTTGTAACGGCTCCTGATAAAGCAGCCGGAAGAGGAATGCAGTTACAGCAAAGTGCAATAAAGAAATATGCCGTTGAGAATAATTTAAAAGTTCTGCAACCTGAAAAATTAAAGGACCCGGGATTTTTAGATGAATTAAGATCGCTGAAAGCCGATCTGCATATTGTAGTGGCCTTCCGTATGCTCCCCGAAGCAGTTTGGGCTATGCCACCCATGGGCACCATCAATCTTCACGGGAGTTTATTGCCGCAATACCGCGGCGCTGCACCCATCAATTGGGCGATCATTAATGGAGAAAAAGAAACAGGTGTCACAACTTTCAAATTAAAACATGAGATCGACACCGGTGATATTTTATTGCAGGAAGCAATTCCGATCGGTGAAAATGAGACCGCCGGTGAATTACATGATAAGATGAAAGAGGTCGGGGCTAAACTTCTGGTGAAAACAATAAAAGGATTAGCTGATGGGACAGTCAGGGAAACACCTCAATCGTCAGAAACTGACTCACAACTCACGACTCACGACTCACGACACTTAAAACATGCTCCCAAACTCCATACAGACAATTGCCGTATCAACTGGAGCAATACAGTTGAAAATACTTATAACTTTATCCGGGGACTTAGTCCCTACCCCGGCGCTTTTACGATCATCAATGAAAAAATGTTCAAGATCTTCCGGGCAAAAAAGGAAATTGTATTTCCCAAAGACACAGAAGGTGATCCTGAGACCGATGGAAAAACCTACCTGAAATTTACATGCACCGACGGTTACCTGCATGTACTGGAAGTACAAATAGAAGGAAAGAAAAAAATGATGATTGAAGAATTCCTGCGGGGCTTCAGGTCAAACAACGATCAATAATTGATCTTTACGATAAACTTATCCTGTTCCTGGATCTGTAATGCTGCTGCCGCTGCATTGCTGATCCGGATATTCAAACCTTCATTCTGACGAATACCACTCATTTCACCCAGCACTTTTGCATACACCGCTTTGTTATTATCGGGATTCACGACCCTGACAATGGTACCGGGTTGCACAGCATCCATCAGTAAATAATATTTTGCATCCTGCCACCCGCTTTCGGTTTTAAAAATTCCTGACGTAACCATCTCATTTTTTATGGCCGGGGTTATTTTCACCTGCCGGTCAAAAGATGTTTTAAAATATCCCTGTCCTTGTATAAGCACTGTCCTTTCTTCCCTGGCAACCGGGAGAGTCGCCTTTTTATCTTCTATCTTTGCAGCTTTTATTTCTGCCTCCGCTTCTTTTTTCTCCTCTTTTTTTTCGTCCTTGGTAAGAACAGGTTCTTCAACTTTCACTACCGGTTCTTCCTCCTTTTGTTTATTGTTAATAGTAACGGAGGGCATTTCTTTACTCATCAAAAATCCCACGATAAGTTTGGCGCCTTCTTTTACATTAACGCCGGAGAGCCCATTCCACCACTTCAAATTTGATATGGAAACATTATTATTACCGGCACTGACCTTAGACCAATCGTCCTTATCCTTCGCTTTGTAATAAACCGGTGTGCCTTTGTTTCCGGTCTGTATAAAATTTGTATCTGTCAAAGGAATGCGGATCTTCTGGTCAATAAAAAGACCTTTGGTCATATCCAGTTTATTGAAAGAAGCAATGGACCTGGGAGAAACATTGTAAAGCCGTCCCACCGAATAAAAACTTTCCCTGGCCACCACTTTATGTTCCAGGTACAGGCCTTTATCACTGCTCTTTAGCAGCAAATCAGCTTTCTGTGCATACAGGGAAAAAGCTGCAAGCAGTAAAAATAAAAAGGAGAGAACAAACTTCTTCATACTGTACGATTTGGTCTGCAAAGATGTGGAATTTTTTCTTGGTTCACCCGTTTATATGTCTTTTAGTAATGAGTTAATTTGAAAAAGGTTCACGCAGAGTGCGCAGAGAACGCAGAGAATTTTGGTTTAACCCTCAGCGAATTGAGTCCCGCCTTTGGCGGGATGCAACTGACCCTCTACCTGTCTTTTAATATCCTCAGCTCTTTGGGATAATAATTATTGATGCGGTTTGGTAAAGCATTTATCCAGCCAAGTGAATGTCCCTGGTATGTTACCAACTGCCAGCCTTTATTTCCCGGCGATATATCCAGGTCCTTACGTTGCAGGTAGTGTATGGACTGCTTATAGTCCAATTCCGTTCGGTTAATTGAGTCAACCGGCAAATTACTCATAGCAAAAGCATGGTCAGGCAGCAATTTATCCCGAACCAGTTCTCCAATGATAGTACCGGAATAGAGCAAATGGAGTTTGTTCAATAAAAGATCAAAATCATCCGCTGATTTATCGGGCCATGCAAAAACCGTATTGTCATGCTTAATAAATTTCAGATCATCTTTTGCGACCCATTTTTTGATAACATCCATTTCCTTTCTGTTCAGAACATCTTTTTTATTTTTTATTTTGAATGCAGCATTCTCTTCTCCATTTGTTTTTCGAAAACAAGCGAGGAAGAGACCTTCACCTTTTACTTTATCCGGCCAAAAACGATAGCCTTTGCCCGTATCAGCAATTCCCCAACCGGGGTGAATGGTCAATGGTGAATAGTCAATAGCAAACTCATTCATTAGCCAGTTCGCTATATCCTCATCTTCTTCCTTTGAATAAGAACAGGTGGAATAGACCAGTATCCCATTTTTTTTAAGAGAGGGCCAAACATCTGCCAGTATCCTTTGCTGCCGCTGGCTGCATAATGCCACGTTATTAAGACTCCATTCTTCAATGGCTTCCTGCTCCCGGCGAAATAAACCGCTCCCGCTGCAGGGAGCGTCCACTATGATCACATCAAAATAATTTTCCAGTCTTGAAAAATCCCTGGGATCGTTATTGGTCACAACGACATTGTTACAACCCCACTTCACGATATTATCCTTTAAGACATTTGCTCTTGAACGGATCACTTCGTTGCTTACCAGCAAACTTTCTTTTGAGATCAGTGATTGGATATGTGTTGACTTACCACCAGGAGCTGCGCAGAGGTCAAGGATCTTTAATGGCCGGGTAACAGTTTGTTTCAATGCTTGTTCGAGGAACATACTGCTGGCTTCCTGCACATAATAACAACCGGCATGAAAAAGAGGATCGAAGGTGAAGGAAGGACGTTGTTGCAGGTAATAGCCGTACTCTGTCCAGGGGACGGCCTCCCCTAAATCCCCTCGCAAGGAGGGGACTTCCGAAGACTCCGATACTTTGAAAGGATTTAATCTGATTGAAGTAACCTGTTCTCCCGTAGAATGAACTTTTTCAAAAGCTTCTTTATCGAAACCTTTGATACCCCTTAATGATCCTAATAATGCTTCAGGTAATTGCACAGCACAAAACTATAGACAAACTATCATCTATCAACTATTAAACTATCATCTATTATCTATTATCTGTATTCTAAAATGCTTTCTTGATAACAACATTCATCGCCTGCTGCACCTGTTGTGTATAAACATCAATTGTTTTTGAAACGATCTCAATATTTTCCTGGGCCTCTTTCCAGTTTCTTTGTTCAATAGCTTCACGGATGCCCGGCAAAGTTTTTACACCATAACCTGTATAATATCCCGGTGCATAGACCTGGTGCTTATACCAGGACCTTCTCGGCAATCCTTTTTCATTGATCAGGCTTCTTTCTATTTTATATAAAATCTCATTCAGCTCTTTTTGTTTATCGGCCGGTAACTGCGTGGCGCTGCCATATTGTTTCTGCAATTCTTCAGAACGGTTCTTCAATTGCATCATTGAGTTCTCCAGGTCGCTGAAATTAAGAAAGGGCACTGCCTCTTTCAGTTTTGGGGCATCATAAGTTTTGGTCGGATCTTTTGCAAGATCATAGAGTTTATCCTGTATCATTTTATTCTCCTGCTCTGTTTCCGTTCTTGTATTATCGACCAATGTTTTCAGTTCGGCAACATAATCGGCAACTGTTTTATAAAAACTATTCACATCAAATGGCAATACATCGGCATTGGCCATTCTCATCATGGCCCGTCCGGCCGTTTTGGATAATGTTATACCATATTTAAAACCGGGGTCTTTGAATTTTGTAAAGTGATCATACGAATCATAAATGGAATGATATTCTCCACCCTGCCCTTCTCCACCAAAACCAAGGTTCATAGATGCAATACCCAAAAATTGTAAAAAGCCCGACCAATCGGAACCTGCGCCTAACGCACCGAGTTTAATATTTTTATTCCCGATCAATTTTGCTCTTGCTGTTTTATCGGCAGTTACAATAGCAGATGCATATTTTCTTTCCCTGATACTCACGCCAGTTTGCGGATCAATAACTTCGTTGGCTATCTCATTAAAAAACGGTTCCAGTGTATGAGAACCACCCACGCCAACAAAACCACGGGAGTTACCATCCGTATTCAAATAAAAAACAGCTTTTTTTCTTAACTCTTCCTGGTGATCTTCTGCCCACTCCGTTGAACCCAGCAATGCCGGCTCTTCTCCATCCCATGCACAATACACCAGCGTACGTTTTAATTTAAATCCTTTCTTTACCAATTCACCAATGGCCCTTGCTTCTTCCATTTCTGCCACCATGCCACTGATAGGATCAGCAGCGCCATTTACCCAACCATCATGATGATTACCACGCATGACCCATTCATCCGGCAATTCGCTGCCGGGCAATTTTGCGATAACATTATACAACTGTTTTATATCCCAGTTGAATTGTAATTTCAAATGCACTTTATCCTTGCTCGGACCTACATGATAAGTGATCGGCAATCCACCTCTCCATGCTGCAGGCGCCACTTGTCCGCTTAATGATTGCAATAAAGGCAATGCATCTTCATAAGAGATCGGCAACACAGGAATTTTCATGATAGTAATGGCTTCACTCCTTTCTAATCTTTTTGCATCCTTTGTTGCACCGATACCCGGGGTCAGCGGATCACCGGGATAAACAGGCATATCCATCACCGAACCACGCTGCACACCATCCTTCGGACGAAAAGCGCCTTCAGGATACGTATCACCTGCTCTATAGCCATCATCTTCGGGGTCAGAATAAATTATACAACCAATAGCGCCATGTTCAGCTGCAACTTTTGGTTTAATGCCTCTCCATGATCCGCCATATTTAGCGATCACAATTTTTCCTTTTACATCTATTCCCATTCTTTCCAGTTCTTCGTAGTCTGCAGGAATACCGCGGTTCACAAAAACCAATTCAGCCGTTACATCACCATCGGCAGAATAGGCATTATAAGAAGGGAGTTGTTCGGCTTTTTGTCCCGAGGTTTTATCTGCTGTCAATGTTGATTCTTCCAGCTTTGCCTTGAAAGGCTTGCTGCCCAGGAGTTCCAGCGATCTGAACTTTGGCGTTGGGAACAACACATAATAAGATGCGATCTCGGTTTGATAACCCCACTGCCTGAATAAGTTCGCCATATATTCTGCATTCGCTTTATCCTGCGGGCTGCCCACATGATGCGGGTGCGAGGTCAGGAACTGCATCCATGTATCCAGGTTCTTTGCATTAAGCTGCGCATCAAATTGTTTTTCCCAATCAATTTGCCTGGCCGCGTTGGCATCCGTAAAACCCATTATTTTTTG
>DATHDV010000109.1:0-45555 GCA_035318845.1 Chitinophagaceae bacterium | reverse complement strand
TCCCGGCACCATTTATGCGTCAATTTTCAAAACTGTAACAGGAACGCAGTTCCTTCCCCTTCCCTTGATTGCACCTGTATATTTCCTTTATGAAGCATCATGATCTGTTTGCAAAGACTTAACCCAATACCACTTCCATTTTTTTTAGTACTGAAAAAAGGAATGAAAATTTTGTCCAGTACATCAGCCGGTATGCCATTCCCGTTATCCGCCACTTTGATCACTGGTTTTCGATTGTTAGACATATAAGCTGTTAGTACAATACTGGGTCTTGTACTATCTTTAACTGCATCGATCGCATTCACAACAAGATTTATCAGGATTTGCTCCAGTAGGTCGGTATCGGCTTCGAGAACGAGGTCTGTATCTTTCAGGATCGTTTCAAATTCAATATTCTTTTGTTCCAGTGTCGGCTGCATCAGCCGCAGCAGGTTCTCAAAAATATCCCGTACATAGATTTTTTTGAGATTCAGCGTAGTTATCTTATTCAGGTTGCGATAGGTCTCTGCAAATTTGAGCAGGCCCTCACTTCTTCTTTTAATGGTTTCTATCCCGATCTCAAGATCGTCAACCGAACCCGAATCATTGTTAAGCGATCCTACAGATTGCTGCAACCTGCTCTTAAGCGTTTCGGCCAGTGAAGATATTGGCGCTACTGAATTCATGATCTCATGAGTTAGCACACTCAACAATTTTTGCCAGGCTTTTGATTCAGTTTCATCCAATGCCTCATTTACATTCTGAAAAGCGATCAGTTTGAATATTTTGCCGTCTGTCTGGAAAGCCGTAGCGGATAACAGAACTTTAAAGGAATCCCGCTCCAGGTGAGCAGTAGCGATCTTATTATCACCCGGTTTCAGTGCAAGGATAGCTTTGCCGAGTTCTTCATCTCTTTTATTAAGCGAGTAAATGGTCTTCAGGTAAGGAAGTTGCAGCATTCTTTTGAGTGATTCGTTCATCCAGACCACTTCGCCGGTTTTTTCTTCATAGGAAAGTATCCCGGTGTCCACCAATTCCAGGATCTTTTGCAGGTATTGGTATTGCGTTTCTTTTTCTTTACTGATAACTTTGAATGTGGTATTGATCTCATTAAATCCCTGGCGCAAAGGTTGGATCTCGGCCGGTGCATGTTTTACATCAAAGTATCTTGAGAAATCGCGGTAATGAACAGATTCAACGAACTGCTGTAATTCGCTGTGCGTTTTATCCTGGAAGCGATAGAATTCCACTACCTGGTAGATGATAACAGGCCCGGCGATCAGCAAGTAGACATACCAGCCTTCCACCAAAAGAAAGGCAGCGAGGCTGAGCGTTAAAAATAACAGGATCACTCTCAGCAGGATCCGCCACTTGAATTTTTTATATATCATATTTACTCAATCTCCTGTATAATGCTGTACGGGTAAGTCCCAATTCCTTTGCTGCCCTTGTGATATTGCCATTATGTTTTTCGATCACTTTAAGGATCGTATTTTTTTCTACGGCGCTCAATTTTGTTTCCCGGGGTTCTGCTTCGGCTGCAAGGGCAGTTTCAATAGGAGAGAAGATAAGGTCTTTTGCTTCCAGCACATCGTTATCGGTCATGATGACGGCTCTTTCAATAATGTATTGTAGTTCGCGGACGTTCCCGGGATAATGATGATTAAGTAATTTTTCCAATGCCTTTGTATCAAACTCCGGCTCTGGTTTCATGTATTTGCTGCTATAAAGACGGGCGAAATGTTTCGCCAGCAAAATAATGTCATGGCCACGTTTCCGGAGAGGTGGTACGGTTATCTCCACCGTATTGATCCTGTAAATAAGGTCTTTCCGGAAACGATTTTCATTGGCAAGTTCGGACAAAGGAACGTTTGTCGCACAGATCAAACGGATATCTACTTCGATCGGTTCATTGCTTCCCAACTTATTCACTTGCCTGTTTTGCAACACACTTAATAGTTTTGCTTGCAAGTGCAGGGGTATATTACCGATCTCATCGAGAAAAAGAGTTCCTTTATCAGCAGCTTCGAAGAGACCGGTACGATCGTCCCTTGCATCGGTAAAAGCTCCTTTTTTATGACCGAATAGTTCACTTTCAAATAAGCTTTCGGTCAATGCTCCCAGGTCCACTTTTACAAAGGGATAAATATTTCGAAGAGAATGCCGGTGAATAGATTTGGCGATAAGGTCTTTGCCTGTACCGTTTTCTCCCATGATCAGGATATTGGCATCCGTCGGGGCGATCTTTTCTATCTTAAGAAATATTTGTTGCATGGGTTCGGATTCGCCTAACAATTCTTTCCCGATCAGCGACCCGGAACTTGATACGGATGAGATGCCGGGTTTCCCTCCAATTCTTTTAAGTGTTTCTTTTACGGTGGCGATCAGTTTTTCATTATGCCAGGGCTTTACTACGAAATCAGCGGCTCCTTCTTTGAGTGAACGAACAGCAAGGTCAATATCACCATAAGCTGTGATCATTATTACTGAAGTATCTGGTTTGAGTTTCCTGATCTCTTTTAACCAGAACAGACCTTCATTACCTGTGTTGATCGAACTGCTGAAATTCATATCCAGCAGGATCAGGTCAAAATTTTCTTTAGACAAATGCCAGCGGAGATTGTCGGGATTTTTTTCCGCAACCACTTCCTTTACCTCTGTTTTGAACAATAAACGAACGGCGGTCAGTACATCCGGATCATCGTCTACAATTAATATGGAAGCGTTTTTTAATAACATAATGAGCAATGAACAATTGGCAATAGACAATAGGCAACCTTCCATTCTCAGACTCTTTTGCTTATTGCCTAATGCTTATTGTCGGGTGTCACCTCTGCAATTATACCATAATTACAAAGGGATGGCAACTAATTTTTTGTAAAAACAGGCGCCAACCCAACTGTATCAAAAACGAACACTACTTGTATCAAAAAAGAACTAGTTCGCTCTTTTATGAACTTGTAATTAACTGCAAATCATTGCGTTTGAGATGTGGCATACTTATAACTCTGCTAAAAAGGTTCCTTATTATATATGGAGTGGTATAAGCCTCATTAAAACCTTAAAGTAATAAACGTGGATAGAGTTATTGCAAAAAAATTCTGGAGTAAAAAAAGAATACTCATGATCTCGGCCATTGTGGGTGTTGCGGCATTGATCACCGCTGCTGTAGTTCTTACTTCCGGGAAAAGCAAGTTGAATGTAAATACTGAAAGAATTACTATCAGTGAAGTTAAGAATGGCACTTTCCAGGAATTTATTCCCGTGAACGGCGTTGTTTTACCCATTACAACTATTTACCTCGATGCACTTGAAGGCGGGAGGGTAGAGGAAAAATTTGTAGAAGACGGGGCCGTTATGAAAAAAGGAGAACCTATTCTGCGGTTATCGAATACTGATCTTGAGTTAAGCCTTGTGAACCAGGAAACATCTGTTTACAACCTGCTTACACAAATGCAGATCTCTCAAAACGCGGCAAGACAGAATACGATCAGCAAGCTTAACCAGATGACCGATGTAGAGAACGCTTTGAAAGAAGCAGAAAGAGTATACAAGCTCAATAAACATCTGTATGAGCAAAAAGTGATCGGTTCGCAGGAATTCAAACAATCAGAAAACAATTATAATTACCAGCTTCAAAAGAAAAAACTGACCGAGCAGATACTCAGGCAGGATTCTGCCTCTGTAGGACTGGAAACAGAACAAGCCAGGCAATCCTATGGAAGAACACAAAATGCTCTTAATGTAATGCGGCAAAAGGTCGGAGATCTTGTTGTCAGGGCGCCGGTGGATGGTCAATTAACTTCTTTGGATGCTGAGATAGGTCAATCAAAGAATAAAGGGGAAAGATTAGGGCAGATCGATGTGCTCAGTGGATATAAAGTAAGAGTTGATATCGATGAACATTATATAGCCCGCATATACACCGGCCTTAATGGTGAGTTTACTTTCGCCGGGAAGGATTACAAACTCAAGATCAAAAAAGTTTATACGCAGGTAACTAACGGCCGCTTCCAGGTGGATATGGAATTTGATGGTGCAGTGCCACCTGGTATTCGCCGTGGTCAAACCTTACAAATAAGACTTGCACTGAGTGATGAGACACAGGCATTGCTACTTTCAAAAGGTGGATTTTATCAACAAACAGGAGGTAACTGGGTGTTCAAAGTGAGTGAAGGAGGAAATAAAGCGTATAAAGTGGATGTACAATTAGGCCGCCAGAATCCTGATTACTATGAAGTGCTTCAGGGCCTGAAGCCCGGTGACAAAGTAGTTACATCCAGCTATGAGAATTATGGAAGTATGCAGGAATTGATATTGAAGAAATAAAGCTATTAACTAACGGCTAATAGCTGGCAGCTTATATAATCTTAAAACTATTTACTTAAATAAAATACAATGATCAAGATCTCCAACCTCGAAAAAATTTACCGCACCGACGAAGTAGAAACAGTTGCCTTGAATAAGCTTTCCCTGGAAGTGAAAGAAGGCGAGTTTGTCGCCATTATGGGCCCTTCGGGATGCGGTAAATCCACTTTACTGAATATTGTCGGATTGCTGGATGATCCGGACACGGGCAGTTTTATGTTTAACAATATAGAAGTAGCCAAATTCAATGAACGCAAAAGAGCTGACCTGCGAAAACGGAATATCGGCTTCGTATTCCAGAGTTTTAATCTCATTGATGAATTAACGGTTTTTGAAAATGTGGAGTTACCCCTGATCTATACAGGTGTAAAATCTGCGGAAAGAAAAAAGAGAGTGGAAGCCGTGCTGGATAAGATGCAGATCATGCACCGGCGTAATCACTACCCGCAACAACTATCCGGTGGTCAGCAACAACGTGTAGCAGTAGCAAGAGCAGTGGTCAACAACCCCAAACTTATACTGGCCGATGAGCCGACAGGTAATCTCGATTCCTCTAATGGGAATGAAGTAATGCAATTGCTCACCGATCTGAACGAACAAGGTACAACGATCGTGATGGTGACACACTCCGAACATGATGCCCGTTACAGTCATCGAATTATCCGCATGCTTGATGGACAAACAGTGCTGGAAAATATAATGGTTTAGAGAGAAGCTGTTAGCCGTTAGCTATTAGCAGCTAACGGCTAATGGCTAACAGCTAATAGCTCACTAAAAAGTATAGCCATGATTAAAAACTATCTGAAAATCGCTTTTCGCAATCTCACCAGGTATAAGTTCATTTCTTTTATCAACCTGTTCGGACTGACTATCGGGCTGACTTGCTGCCTGCTGATCCTTGCATTTATCCTGCACGAAGTAAGTTATGATAAGTATCAACCGGATGCAGATCGTATTTACCGGGTCACCCGCACTTTCAGAAACCCCGAGACAGGAGCTGTATCACTTAATCTCAGTACCGTAGCTCCACCTTTTGGGCCGCTTTTGAAAAATGATTTTGGTGAGATCGAGGATATGACTCGTTTGCTGTCGAATGGAACGACCGCTATCCGCTACGAGGAAAAGATGATCACCGAACAAAATGTTTATTGGGCTGATGATAAGTTCTTTGATTTTTTTAAAATAGATGTCCTGAAAGGGAACCCCAAAAAAGCGCTGAATGATCCTTATAGTATCATGGTGACGGACAACATTGCGAAAAAATATTTTGGCAACGAAGAACCGATGAACAAAGTGATCCGGCTCAATTTTGGAAATTATTTCGATTTTAAGGTAACTGGTATTTTCAAACCATTTCCTGCTAATACCCATTTCCATCCTGACCTTATCCTCTCTTTCAACACGCTGAATGATTCATTAATTTATGGAGCAAGAAACCTAAGCACCAATTTTGGGAATAACTCCTTCTTTACATATATAAAACTGCCGGAAAAATATGACCCGAAAAAATTGGAAGCACAGCTCCCGGCATTTGTAGATAAACATGTGGAGACCGGCCCGAAATTCAAAGCTTCCCAGTGGACCTCATTGGGTCTTCAGAAACTTACTGATATACATCTTCGTTCGCATACCGATTATGAAGCGGAACAAAACGGGGATATCAGCCGGGTTTATATCTTTTCTGCGATCGCTTTATTCCTTTTACTGATCGCCTGTATCAATTACATGAATCTTTCTACAGCAAGATCTACTTTACGGGCAAGGGAGATAGGTATCCGGAAAGTGGTTGGCGCCCAGCGAAAAGAGATCATGATCCAGTTCCTAACCGAATCTGTACTTGTAACATGGATCGCAATGATCTTTGCTTTCTTCCTTACCTGGTTGTTGATGCCTTCGCTTAATAAAATATCCGGGCAACAACTCGATATTAATATTTTATTGAAATGGCAGATCATGGTACCCATCCTTCTGGTTCCTTTTGCTGTAGGGATCATATCGGGTTTGTATCCTGCTACCTTCATGTCTTCATTCAAACCGATAAGTGTATTAAAAGGGCTTCTGAAAATCGGCGGAAGCAATATCTCCTTCCGTAAGGTGCTGGTCACTTTGCAATTTGCCATCTCGATCATCCTGATCATAGCCACGGCTGTTGTATTCAGCCAGATGAACTACATGCAGAATAAGAATCTCGGTTTTGACAGGGAACATATTGTGAACCTGCCCTATGCTTCTGCGTTGAATGATGGCTATGAAGCTTTCCGTACTGAATTGCTGGCCAACTCTTCCATAAAGAACGCAGGACGCTCATCACGGATACCTACGGGTAGATTATTGGATGGTATGGGTGCAAGGATGAAGTCGGGTGATACCCTCGCTCCTGTATCAGCCAACATAAGATATGTCGCAGCCGATTATGATTTCATCAATACTTATGGAGTGAAGATCGTTGCCGGCCGGGGTTTTTCCAGGGATTTCGGTACGGATACTTCCGCTTTCCTGATCAATGAGGCAGCAGCAAGTGTACTGGGCTTTAAGAATATGGAGGATGCCGTGGGTAAGGATTTTGGTTATGGATCACGTGATGGTAAACTTATCGGCGTATTCAATGATTTTCATTTTGAATCCATGCACCAGAAGATCAGCCCGCTTGTGCTGATGATACCCCGGAGTGCCAACAATTACGGAAGTATATCGATCAAAGTCAGCGGAAGTAATTTACCTGCTGCACTGGCTCATATTGAAAAGACCTGGAGGAAATTCTTGCCCGAAGCACCTTACCAGTTCACATTCCTGGACGAAAACTTTGCAAGACTATATGAAGCCGAACAACGTCAAAAAACATTGTTCACCATATTTGCCTGCCTGGCGATCTTTATTGCCTGCCTGGGTTTATTTGGTTTGTCTGCGTTTGCTATTTCGCAAAGGATAAAAGAGATCGGTATCCGTAAAGTGCTCGGAGCAAAGATCAGCAGGATCGTAACGCTTTTATCAAAAGATTTCCTGAAACTGGTAGCCATCTCAGCTCTCATTGCTTTTCCCGTGGCCTGGTATGCTATGAATAAATGGCTACAGGATTTTGCATACCGTATCAAGATGCCATGGTGGGTATTTATCGTAGCAGGTATTGTTGCTGCTCTGATCGCTTTGATCACGATCAGTTTCCAGGCTATCAAAGCAGCAATTGCAAACCCGGTAAAGAGTTTAAGAACAGAATAAAATCCTTTGAACATGTTTAAAAATTATTTGAAAATATCATGGAGAAACCTTCAAAAGAATAAGATCTTTTCTTTTATCAACATACTTGGTTTAGCCATTGGTCTCACTTGTTGTATTTTGATAGCATTATACATCTTTCATGAAACAAGCTATGATAGCTATCACAAAAACATCAAGCAGCTTTACCAGTTGGGAACAACTTTTGTTAAAGATGGAAAAATAAATCATCTTCCTAACACACCGGCGCCAATGGGCGCGGCAATGAAACAGGAGTTCCCTGAAATTGCGGAGACAGCCAGGTTGCTGGCCTTGTTTGCAGAAGATAAGACTATACTTCAATACAAACCACAAAACGCTGAGACACGTTCTTTCTATGAAACAAAAGGATATGTAGCTGATTCAACTTTCTTCAGACTGTTTGATTACAATTTCATTGAAGGAAATCCGATCAATTGCCTGGACGCTTCTAACACCATTGTGTTGAGTGAGGAGATCGCAAAAAAACTTTTTGGTAACGAATCTGCCATCAACAAGGTGATCCAGGTTAGCAGTAATACAAATGGTGACACGACATTCACCGTCACAGGTGTCTTCAGACCTCTTGCAAAACCAACACAGGTGGATGCAAGATTTTTTCTCTCTGTAAAAGGTGGTGACATGGAGCGATTCATTGCAGGGCAGACCGATATGGTGAGCAATAATATGTTCAACACATTCTTCCTGCTGAAACCCGGAACAGACGCAAAAAAACTGGAAGCTAAATTTCCTGCTTTTGTAGATAAATACATGGCCACTGGTTTGAAATCGGCCGGATTTTTCAAAAAACAATTCCTGATGGCTGTGAAGGATCTTCATCTGCATACCGGGTTGAAATCGGATATGGGTGAAGTGGGCAGTCGTAAATCATTGTATGTTCTTGGTTCGATCGCACTGTTCACTTTGCTCCTTGCCTGTATCAATTTCATGAATCTTTCTACCGCACGTTCTTCAAAAAGATCTACTGAAGTGGGCATAAGAAAAGTTTTGGGTGCAGAGAAAAAATCACTGGTGAAACAATTTATCGGCGAATCGTTGCTGATGAGTTTACTGGGTTTGATCATCGCGATGGCACTTGCTGCGATCTCTTTAAAAGGGTTTTCATACATCTCGGGAACTGAACTCTCGATGAATTGGTCGACTCAATGGCCTTTATTTCTCGGATTTGTTGCCATTGCGATCGTCACCGGCATCATCGCTGGCAGCTATCCTGCATTTTATCTTTCATCATTTCGCCCGGTGAGGGTGTTGAAAGGAAGATTCACCAATTCACTTTCGGCGGTTGCCCTTAGAAAAGGTCTGGTGGTATTTCAGTTCATTATCGGCGCTGTACTCATCATCGCAGCTGTCGTCATCGGCAAGCAAATGCGCTACATGACTACAAAGGACCTGGGTTTTGCAAAAGATCAGCAGATCATTATTCCAATGAGAAGTAATGAAGCAAAAGAAATTTATACTGCTTTAAAAAATGAGGTCAGGAAAAGTCCTATGGTGACACAAGTAGGCGCTTCGTTATATTATCCCGGGATCCTGAATCCACGCGATATGAATGTTAGAAGAGAGGGCAAAACTGCAGACGATAGTAAGAACATTCCAAACAATGTGATCGATGAAACATTTTTACAGACACTCGAAGTGAAGCCGGTGGCAGGGAGATTATTTTCACAAGAGTTCCCGGGCGATACCGCAAATGCTTTTATCATCAATATGGAAGCCGTCAGGGAGTTGGGATATAAATCACCGGAGGAAGCAGTGGGCTCGAAGCTCTATCTGGACTATCGTGGTAACACTTATGATTTTCTCGTGGTAGGGGTGGTAAATGATTTTCACTTCCAGGATCTCAAAGTACCCATTCGCCCTTATGGTTTTTTCCGGAATAGCGAACCTTATTATAATTACCTCGTGGTACATGCAAAACCAGGAAATATTTCTTCATTGCTGACTACGATCGGAAATTCATGGCGCCGTCTCAATCCTAATGAACCATTTGAATACAGTTTTCTCGATGATGATTTTCAAAAAAATTACCAGGCCGAGAATAAACTGCTTGCCATGGTGGACAGTTTCACCATCATTGCCATTTTGATTTGCTGTCTTGGACTTTTTGGCCTGGCAGCTTTCAGCGCTGAACAAAGAGTGAAAGAGATCGGGATCAGGAAAGTTCTGGGAGCAAGCATCACAAATATCGTTGGGCTTTTGTCAAAAGAATTTTTAAAGCTGGTTTTTGTTGCATTGCTCGTTGCTTCGCCAATTGCATGGTGGGTGATGAACAAATGGCTCCAGGATTTCGCTTACCGCACCGATATCAGCTGGTGGGTATTTGTCTTCACTGCTTTTGCTGCTTTATTTATCGCATTGTTGACAGTAAGTTTCCTGGCATTGAAAGCAGCTATCACCAATCCTGTGAATAATTTGAGAACGGAGTAGTAGTGAATTGTGAATGATGAGATTTTTATTAACCCAACTGTAGAATAGGAATTAGGCTGTTGTTGCGTCGCACTCTTGTACGTTTAGCTCTTTATTCAACACAAAAGCAGAATAGAATTAATGAACGTTCAAATGAGTGACACAACGGCCGCTGAATAGAATTACTAAAGCTGATCTAATAAAAACCCGAAACGAAAACCTTATTATGTTCAAAAATTATTTTAAAACAGCGTTAAGGAATTTACTCCGTTACAAAGGTTTTGCAATGATCAATATTGCGAGCCTCACCATTGGTATTATTGGCTGCATGGTTATCGGGTTATTTGTGTGGGATGAATGGCAGTTCGATAAAAAGATCAAAGATGGTGAAAATATTTACCGTCTCTATGACCAGCGGAAAAATAATAGCAGCACAAGCTTTGGAGCACCTGTGCCACCTGCCTATACAACTTTTCTTCAGCAGCATTATCCCGAAGTGGAGGCCACAACCAGGATATTGATGTCCGGCGATAAATTTTTAATGGAAGCCGGCGAAAAAAGGAACTATGAGGAAAAAGGTTGGTTCGTTGATTCAACTTTCCTTCAGTTTTTTTCACTGAAATTAAGTAAAGGCGATCTAAACACAGCTCTTTCTACCCGTCGTTCAGTTGTTATTTCTGAAGACCTGGCCAGGAGATATTTTGGTAATGAAGACCCGATCGATAAGACCATCAGGATCGATAAAGACACATTTGCTGTGAAAGCGGTGCTTGCCGGATTACCTTCTCATTTTCATTTGGATTTTCATTACCTGATGCCACTTTCTGCTACGGGTATTTCAAGCCAACGAATGGAAAGATGGACCTGGCATCAATTCTTCTCGTATGTAAAATTAAAACCAGGTACAAATGTTCAGCAGCTACAGGATAAATTCCAGGCTTACATGAAGAAAGAGATCTTTCCAATGATGACACAGGCCGGGACGACCTTCCTTGCATTTTTTCAACCACTAAAAGATATTCATTTAAAATCTGCCGATTTTGTTTATGACAATGCTATTCGCGGCAACGGGACTTATGTAAAAGCGCTGACGATCATTGCCATTTTCGTCCTGCTCATTGCCTGTTTTAACTTCATCAATCTTGCAACAGCCAGGTCATTCAGGAGAGCAAAAGAAATAGGCGTCAGGAAAGTTGTAGGTGCAGAGCGTAAGCAGTTAATATTTCAGTTCATCGGCGAAACTATTTTCCTTTCCATTTTAGCTGTATTCCTTGCAACAGTGGCAACAATATTTATTATTCCGGTACTCAACCAGTTCACCGGAAAATCAATTGAGTTCAATCCTGTATCAAACCCTGCTTTGGGAGGTTTGTTAATGATCGCGGGAATAGTTGTTGGCATTTTTGCTGGAATTTATCCGGCTCTTGTGCTTTCAGGTTTTCAGCCCATAAAAGTTTTAAAGAACATGAAGTTGACAGGCAGCGGCACTCCCTGGTTGAGACAGGCGTTGGTAGTAATTCAATTTTCACTTTCTGCGTTGCTTATTGTTTCTGCCATTATTGTTTACAGGCAAACGGTTTATTTAAGCAATAAAGACCTTGGTTTTAATAAAGAACAAATTCTTTTCTTCCAGTTAAGAGACAGCCTCGGATCAAATCCAAAAATCCTGGAAACATTTAAAACAGAACTGAAGCGTTCGCCGAATATTGTTTCAGTAACCTCGGGTTATGGTTTGCCCGGCGATCAATATGCCGGCGATGGAATTACTATCCCAACCAAAGAGGGCGAAAAAGAGTATTCTGCTAATGTATTCGTCGGCGATTATGATTATGTGAAAACACTTGGATTAAGGATTATTGCCGGCAGGGATTTTTCGAAAGATATGGGCACCGATGAAAGAGAAGCCTTCATCATTAATGAAACTGCGGTAAAAGAATTGGGTTATGGAACGCCGGAAAAAGCAATTGGTCAGCCGATGAGCTGGAATGAGTGGGTTCCGGCGGATACTCTTAATCCTGTGAAGAAAGGAAAAGTGATCGGGGTTGTCCGGGATTATCATTATAAAAGCCTGCATGAAAAACTGGCCGCTTCTGTGATCCAGCTATATCCGCAGGTAGCTGTTAAAGTCGCTGTGAAACTAAAGACAGCAGATGTAAAAAACACAATTGCCTATATAAATAATGTATGGAACCAATTTGTACCAGCTTATCCTTTGGAATATAAGTTCATGGATGAAAGTTATGGCGCCATGTATAAGAACGAAGAGAAACTGGCAAGCCTGCTTTGGATCTTCACACTCATGGCAATATTTGTTGGTTGCATGGGTTTGTTTGGGCTGGCTGCATTCAGTGCAGAACAAAGAACCAAAGAGATCGGTATAAGAAAAGTGCTGGGTGCAAACGTATTTAATATTATGGGGCTTCTTTCAAAACGTTTTATCATCCTGGTACTGGTTGCATCGCTTATCGCATTTCCGGTTGCCTGGTGGGCTATGAATAAATGGTTGCAGGATTTTCCGTACCGCATCACCATCAGTTGGTGGATGTTTGCCATTGCGGCAACTGCAGCTTTGGTGATCGCATTGATCACCGTAAGCTTCCAGTCGATCAAAGCGGCTATTGCCAACCCGGTAAAATCATTGCGAACAGAATAATTATTCAACTTTAAAATAAAAACATGAAAAAATATTTTTTGTTATTCCTGTTAATCGCATTTAGCTTTTCGATAAATGCTCAGTTCAATGCTGAAAAAGATCCTCTTATTACCAAATCACTTGCAAGTGATGATATTAAGAATATATTATCTGAAACAACCGGAGGCAATATTTATGTTACCGGGGTAAATGCTGCTGAAGCAAAGATTGAAGTGTATGTAGTTCCCAATATTTATCATAAGAATGCGCTTTCTGAAAAAGAGATCAGGGAAAGAATGGCTGCCGATTACAAGCTGACCGTTTTGGTGGATAACAACCACAAACTTACCGCCACTGCAAAGCCGGTCGATAAAAACATGAATTGGGAAAAATCGCTGAATTTTTCCTTTAAGATATTTGTTCCGAAAAATGTTTCTGTCAACCTGTCAACCAGCGGGGGCAATATCAACTTATCCAACCTTTCCGGCACGCTTGAATTTAGTACCAGCGGGGGAAATTTAAATCTTGAAAAATTAAGTGGTAAGATTAATGGAACAACTTCGGGTGGAAATATCAACGTGGAAGAATCAAAAGATGACATCGGCCTCAGCACCAGCGGCGGTAATATTTATGCAAAAAATTGTGAAGGTAAACTTCGCTTAAGTACTTCCGGCGGGTCTTTAATACTCAGTGATCTGAAAGGAGATATTAAAGCTACTACAAGCGGCGGAAATGTAAATGGCAATGATATCGGGGGCGACCTGGTAACACATACTTCCGGGGGCAGTATTATGCTGGATAAAATGTCATGCAACCTCGAAACATCCACCAGCGGCGGTAATATTCGTATTGAAGTTAAAGAGCTGCGTCAATATGTTACTGTAAGCAACTCCGGGGGACATGTGGATGTGATCATACCTTCCGGGAAAGGAGTCGATTTGAAATTAAGCGGTGAAAAGATCAGGACGGATAAGCTTGCTAATTTTTCCGGTAAAGTTGAAGACGATGAGATCACCGGCAAATTGAATGGCGGTGGCACGATGGTGACGGTCAAAGGAGGAGGACATATTTATTTCGGGTTTGCTAAAAATTAAACTTGTTGTATGCTAAAAAACTATTTCAAAATTGCCTGGCGTAGTCTCTGGAAAAATAAACTTTATACTACGCTTAATGTGGCCGGGCTGACATTTGGCATCAGTTGTTTTTTGTTAATTGGTCTTTATCTTTTTGATGAACTGACTTTTGATGAACAACACAGTAAAGCAAATAGGATTTACCGGGTCATAGAACATAAGACAGTAAATAATGAAGAAACTACCATAGCAGCTGCAGGATATAAGCTGGCTGAAGAATCAAAGAAAACGATCCCCGGCGTTGAAAATACAACCCATATTCAAAGAACGGGGCGTGCCAACATTCTCAGTACTGATAATCCTTCGAATTTTTTCCAGGAAACTGTAACCGTAGCGGATGAACATTTGCTTGAAATTTTTGATTTCCCCCTTATTGCTGGCGATAAAACAACTGCACTGAAAGAGCCTAATTCAATCATCATTAATGAAGAACTTGCAAAAAAGTTGTTCAATAAAACGGATGTGATCGGAAAAACACTTGAGTTCAGCTTTATGGACTCCACACCATTGAAAATTACCGCTGTTCTAAAAAATCATCCGCGTAATTCAAGTTTTGATTTCAGTTCCGTACTATCTGAAGCGTCTTTCCAGGTTGATTCGGGTTACCAAAGGATGCTTGCCGCTGATTGGTTATCGAATAATTTCACTGTGTATGCCCTTTTAAAACCTAATGCTGATTCAAAAACAGTTTCAGAAAAAATGGGGAAACTGGTTCATGACAATTTCAATGCACCTGCCGGCACAAGCTTTTCATTTGCTCTTCAACCCTTAAAAGGTATACACCTCCATTCAAAGAATATTGTTGATGGTGCAAGAAATTCAAATGTGGATGCCATTCCGCAGGGGAGCAGTTATTATATAAAAATATTTTCCTTTATAGCTCTTTTTGTTTTACTGATTGCCGGCATCAATTATATGAACCTTACTACTGCAAGGGCATCGGCCCGTCTAAAAGAGATCGGCATCCGCAAATCAGTTGGCGCTTTTCAAAGCCATTTGATCAGGCAATTTTTATTTGAAACATTATTAGTAACTTTTATTTCCTTCCTGCTGGCTTTGGGTGTTGTTAATCTCTTGCTTCCGGCGTTTAACCAGTTTGCCAATAAACAGCTTTCTTTAGGCTTTTCAAGTGATTACAGGGTCTGGCTTTTAGCCATTGCATTTGTAACTTTTATTGGTCTTTTATCAGGCATCTATCCGGCATTGCTGCTTTCCCGTTTTAAACCTGTCTTATTATTAAAAGGAATGAAACTTCAAAACAGGACCGGCCTGTCGCTAAGAAAAGCTTTGGTGGTCTTTCAATTTACCATTTCGGTCGTAATGATCATCGGTACGATCGTTCTTTTCCTGCAGGTAAGGTATTTAAATAATACCGATCTGGGGTTTAACAAGGACCTGCTGGTAGTGATTGATGTAAATACAGGTAAAGCAAGAGCAAATTTTGAAGCTGTAAAAAATGAAATGGCTAAAATACCCTCGGTAAAAAATGTATCGGTCACATCAAGAGTGCCGGGTGAATGGAAGACATACCGGACCATTAAAATGAAAAATAATGGAAGTACGGGGGATGAAAAAGTGGCTTATATGTTTGGCGCCGATAAAGACTTTGCAAAAACTTTCGAAGTTCAGCTACTAAAGGGAAGAAATTTCAACACAGCCGGCGACTCAGCTTCCGTTATTTTAAATGAAACAGCTGCTGCTATGCTGGGGATTACCGAACCTTCTGACCAGATCGTCGAGATCCCGGCGATGTCACGGGGCGGTACTTTTGGCCCCATTAACGCAGAGAATACTTCATTTAAGCCAAGGGTTATTGGAATAGTAAAAGATTTTCATTTCCAGTCATTGCGAAACAAGATCGAACCTTTAGTGCTGGCATATAATAATAACCCGCTCCAGGTTATCGATTATTATACCGCCAGGATAGCTGCAACTGATATCAGGACAACACTGGAAAAACTCAAAGTGATCATGGTCAATAATGATAAAGATGACCCGTTCGAATATCATTTCCTCGATGAACAGCTGGCATTGTTCTACGTTGAAGATGGCCGCCGCCAAACACTCCTGATCTGGTTAGCCCTGGCCGCTATTTTTATTGCGTGCCTGGGTCTGTTTGGGTTGGCCACCTATTCAGCTGAACAGCGAATAAAAGAAATAGGCGTGCGAAAGGTATTAGGCGCAACCGTGTTGAACCTTACATCATTGTTATCTAAAGATTTTTTAAAACTGGTTTTTATAGCTAATGGCATTGCCTTCCCAATAGCCTGGTGGGCAATCAACAAATGGTTACAGGAATATGCTTATCATATTAATGTAGAATGGTGGGTCTTTGCAATAGCAGGACTATTAGCGATCGGTATTGCACTGATCACGGTTTCATACCAGGCTGTCAGGGCCGCTATTGCCAACCCGGTAAAAAGTTTAAGAACAGAATAAAAAGTATAGCCATGATTAAAAATTATTTCAAGACCGCATGGAGAAACATGCAGCGCAACAAAACCAGCAGTTTCATCAATATTTCCGGGTTAAGTATCGGGATTGCCTGTTCCCTGCTGATCGTGATCTTTATAAAGAATGAATTGAGCTATGACAGGTTTCATAAAGATGCCAACCGGATCTTCCAGGTGCTGTTGAATGGTAATATGAACGGCCAGGAATTTTGGGCCGGCAATACGCCGCCGCCTGTGGGTGCTGCGCTGGCAGGCAATATCCCCGAGATAGAAACGTATACAAGGTTCTATAAGCCGAATGATATCGTTGTTCGTTATGATGCAAACGGGGGAGCAGAGAAATTTTTCACAGAAAAAAATGTTTTAGCAGTTGATTCAAATTTTTTACAGGTTTTCGATTTTAAAATAATTGAAGGCAATGCTGCTACTGCTTTGATGAAACCTGGTTCGGTTGTATTAACTGAAGAAATGGCAAAAAAATATTTTGGTAATGAAAAAGCAGTTGGCAAAACTGTTTTGATGACCCAGGCCAAAAAACCATTTGCCGTTACGGCGGTTGTAAAAGATGTTCCTTCACAATCTTCTGTTCAATTTGATTTTTTGACACCGCTTGCTGATTTTCCTGTTGTGAAAAGATTTAGCTGGAGCTGGGTCTGGCAGCAAATGGTTTGCTATGTGAAGCTTAAACCAAATGTGCGGACAGATGCCGCAGGCATACATGCGGTCGAAGCAAAATTTCCCGCAATGGTCAGGGTGCAGGCCGCAAATGGTTTCAGGCGAATTGGAAAACCATTTGACGAGTTCATTAAAAGCGGTGGCAAATGGGATCTTCACCTGATGCCATTGACGGACGTTCATCTTCGTTCTGCCACGGTGGGTATGCCATGGATCAGTCATATCAGCAACATAAAATACATTTACATTTTTGGAAGTATTGCCTTGTTCATCATACTGCTTGCCTGTGTGAATTTCATGAACCTGGCAACGGCGAGGGCATCAAACCGGGCGAAGGAAGTTGGGATACGCAAGGTAACTGGTTCAACAAAAGCTCAATTAGTAAAACAATTTCTTTCCGAAGCATTTTTATACAGCATCATTTCTTCGGTGATCGCTGTTGTATTTGTGGTATTGCTGTTAAAAGGGTTTTCAGCGATCATTGATGAGCCCATTAGTTTTCAAACTGCTTTCACACCTGGTATATGGATCTCTTTGATCGGGCTAACAATAATTGTGGGATTATTAGCGGGTAGCTATCCTGCATTTTATCTGACGGGGTTTAAACCTGTAATGGTATTGAAAGGGAAAAATCTTTTGGCAGGAAGTAAGAAAAATTTGCTGATCCGGAACGGGCTGGTTGTTTTTCAATTCACCATTTCAACCATCATGATCGTGGGCACACTGGTTGTTTTGAAGCAACTTAAATTTTTCCGTAACACTGATCTTGGTTTTGAGAAAGAAAATGTTTTAGTTATTTCTTCGACGAACCGTTTGGGTGAAAGCCAGGAAAGCTTTCGGCAATCGGTCAGTCAGATGCCGGGTGTGGTGAATGCAGGCATCACCACCAGTATTCCCTCGGGCGGCGCATTTGGCGATTCATATCAACCGGGTCCTGAAGGAAATGCCGAAGCGCCAAAGGAGATAAATCTGAATTCGTTCATGGTAGATGAGGGATTTGTACCAACATTAAATATCAAAGTAGCAGAAGGAAGAAATTTCTCTAAAGACTTCTTTGACTCTGCATCTGTGATACTGAACGAAGAAGCCGTGAAGCAAATAGGATGGAAAGAGCCAATCGGGAAATGGTTAGATTATCCCGGGGGTAATAATGTTCGTTTCAAAGTGATCGGGGTAGTAAAGGATTTTAATGTCCAATCCTTACAGGCGGCTATGATACCGTTTGTACTTTTTCATATTTCATCAAAGACTTATGATCTCGGCACTTCGAACATTGTTGTTAAAATTAAATCAGGGGACCTCCCTCATGTAATAGACCAGCTGCAAAACAAATGGAAAAGCTTTGTTTCCGCTGAACCCTTCGACTATAATTTTCTGGATGCGGAATTTGATGCACAATATCGTTCTGAACAACGGTTGGGAAGCATCTTCAGCATATTTGCGACGCTTTCTATTTTCATTGCTTGTCTTGGCCTGTTTGGTTTAAGTGCTTTCATGGCAGAAAGAAGAAAGAAAGAAATTGGGGTGAGAAAAGTTCTGGGTGCATCCGTGCCGGGCGTTGTGGCATTATTATCGAAAGATTTTTTGAAATTGACGCTTGTCTCCACCATCATCGGGTTCCCGGTTGCCTGGTATTTTATGAACAAGTGGCTGGAAGATTTTGCTTACAGGATAAATATTACCTGGACAATATTCCTTGTAGCCGGGCTTATTACTTTATTGATAACCCTGGTAACGATCAGTTTCCAGGCCATAAGTGCTGCGGTTGCTAACCCGGTTAAAAGTTTAAGGACTGAATAAAAACATAATCATGATCAAAAACCATTTAAAGCAAATCTGGCGAAGTTTAATAAAGAATAAAGCATATTCTGTAATAAACATAGTTGGTTTGTCTGCGGGGTTAACCTGTTTTGCCCTTATTGCTCTTTGGATAAATGATGAAGTGAGCTATGATAAGTTCAATCATAATTTTGATAGAATTGTCCGGTTAACGGGAATGGAAAAAAGAGAAACCGGCATTTCAGAATCGGCCGTGTCAAGTGCTCCTATGGCGAGAGCACTTAAAGATGATTATGCAGAAATTGAAAACACAGTACGGTTTGATCTGCATGAGGAAATAGTTGAGCATAAAGGGCAGCAAATATTAGAGCCGGGTATTCTTCTCACCGATCCTTCATTCTTTGATATTTTTAGCTATAGTTTAATAAAGGGGGATGTCCGTACCGCTTTAAATAAACCTTATTCAGTTATACTTACCCGGTCAACGGCAAAGAAATATTTTGGTGATGCTGACCCCATGGGTCAAATTCTTATTATTTATATGTGCGATAGTACCGGAAGAGGCGCTCCGTATACTATAACAGGTATAATGTCCGACCCTCCCGGGAATGCGCATTTTACTTTTAACATGCTTGCATCTTTTAAGACAGTTGAAGTTGCAAACCCTGATGTGCTAACCATAGATGGATGGGGCGATGCAAGTTTTTATACCTATTTATTATTAAAAAAGGGGGTTGACGTTAAGACTTTCTCCAATAAAATATCACAGTTCTATGCAACACATATTGGCGATCGGCTTAACATTTGGCGGTCTATCTATTTTTATAAATTGCAACCATTACGTGATATTCATCTTCGTTCACATCTTCAATATGAATTAGCACCTACCGGAAACATCAGCCAGGTTTATATTTTTGCCACGATCGCCATTTTCATTTTACTTCTTGCAGGGATTAATTATACCAATCTTGCAACTGCCCGTTCTGCCGGCAGAGCAAAAGAAGTAGGTATTAAAAAAGTGGTAGGCGCGGATAAAAAACAATTAATAGTACATTACTTATCAGAGTCGGTATTTACGGCAATTCTTGCATTGATATTTTCCCTGTTTCTTTCTGTTTTATTACAACCATTTTTCTACCAGCTTACCGGCAAAAACCTTTCCTTGTTCTCGTCTCCGGTGTTAGTGATCTTTTTGACCGGCGTAACTATTTTTTTGGGGATTGTTTCAGGTATTTACCCTGCTGTTATTCTTTCAGGATTTAAACCTATCGGAATATTAAAAGGAGCTTTTAAGTCAGGTGGCCGCGGAATATTATTACGTAAAACACTTGTTGTGTCACAGTTTGTTATTACGCTTGTCCTGGTAACAAGTATTATTATTATATACTCGCAGATGTCGTATATAAAACACAAAGACCTTGGGTATAACAAAGACGCTTTACTTTTTTTGCGGGTGCATGGAAATACGGATGTAATAGAAGGATATAGTGCTTTTAAAAATGAGATCCTGGCAAACTCTTTGATCTCAGGTGCAACAATTTCTAATTCATTGCTTGGCAGTTTAGGTTCAGGCGGATCTGAAACAGTGGACATAAATGGCAACCCCTTACAGGTGAATACGTCAAGACTTCGTGTTGACGCTGATTACCTGGATGTATATGGAATAAAATTATTAGCCGGGAATAATTTTAATATTCATGCGTCTGCCGATTCAATAAGACCAGTTATCCTGAATGAAGTTGCTGTAAAACAATTCGGCTGGAAGGATGCAACAACAGCTATTGGTAAACCCTTTAAAATGGGAAACCAGCAGGGGAGAGTAATAGGCGTAGTAAATGATTTTCATTTTAGCCCGTTACAAAACCAGATCGGTCCTTTGGCTGTTTATCCATCAGGAGAAAGATTTTCAAGAATTACTTTAAAAGTGAATGTCTCAAAACTCTCCCAAACGAAAGCATGGCTGGAACAAACATGGAAAAAAAATTTCCCTTCCGCTTTGCTTGATTACGATTTTAGTGACAATCAAATTCAGGGTCAATACCAGGCAGAAGAAAAATTTTCAAAAATATTTTTATACTTCTCCGTGCTGTCGTTATTAATTGCCTGTCTTGGTTTATACGGATTGATTTCTTATACAACATCACAAAAAACAAAGGAGATAGGCATCCGGAAAGTATTGGGTGCTACCGTAAATGGGATAGTTACTTTATTGTCAGGTAATTTTCTAAAACTGGTACTGATTGCATGTTTTATTGCAATGCCGGCAGCCTGGTATGTAATGCATAAATGGTTGCAGGACTTTGCATACAGGACAAATATTTCATGGTGGATGTTTGCAGCGGCGGGATCATTAGTTTTTCTCATTTCTTTAATTACAGTAAGTATTGAAACGATCAAAGCAGCTATTGCCAACCCGGTGAAATCATTGCGAACAGAATAAAAAAGTGGAACATGATAAAAAATTATTTCAAAATAGCGTTGCGCAGTTTATGGAAAAATAAAACCGCTTCTTTTATCAATATTGCCGGCTTGTCTGTCGGGCTTACCTGCTGCCTGCTTATGGTATTATATATGCAGCATGAACTGAGTTACGATAAATTTCAGCAGAAAGGTGATCGCGTCGTTCGGGTTATCATGGAATACAGCTTTAACGGGAGTCCTTTAACAAAAGGGAATTTTACCAGTACAAAAGTTTTTCCTTCATTCAAACAGAATTTTCCTGAAGTGGAAGACGGTGCAAGGATGTCTGGTACTGCCAGGCTGGTAAAATATGGCGATAAGATATTTACGGAAAAACAATTCCTTTACGCGGACTCAACCTTTTTCCGGATTTTTAGTTTCAACTTATTAAAAGGAGATCCCGCCCTGTTGCTGAAGGCGCCTAAGATGGTGGTGATTTCACAGTCAGCGGCAAAGAAATATTTCGGGGATGACGATCCCATTGGCAGGATACTGCAGGTAAGCAGCAACCAGGATAATTATACGGTGACCGGTATAGCTGAGGACTGTCCCTCTAATTCACAGATAAAATTTGATTTCCTGGCATCATTTTCTTCTTTGGGGCAAACACAGGAGGAAACATATTATAATGCAAATTTCACCACTTATCTTCTTTTAAAGGATAAAAGCTCAATTGTTTCGCTGCAAAAAAAGATCGGGCCTTTTATGAAAAAGGAAATGAGTGGTGAGCAGGGAGCCTATGTAAATTACCAACTCGAACCATATACCCGTGTGCACCTGTATTCACCTTATGACGGCTTTGAGGCAAACAGCAATATCACGTATATATATATTATTGCCGGTATCGCATTGCTGGTATTGATCATTGCCTGTTTTACTTATATCAATTTAAGTACCGCCCGTTCGATGGAGAGGGCAAAAGAGGTGGGCATAAGAAAAGTGTCAGGTGCATTTCGCCTGCAGATATTCTGGCAATTTATTTGTGAATCTTTTTTCCTGGTAACGGCCGCCCTGTTATTGAGTTTTGTATTGATAGCTGTTGTTTTGCCATCATTCAACCAGTTAGCCGGGAAGAGCCTTCATATTGCTGATATGGCAAAAACATCAATGCTTACGACTGCCTTGCTGATCGCCGCGGTCATTGCTTTGCTGGCCGGCAGCTACCCGGCTTTGATCTTATCAAAGTTTCAGCCAATAACAGTGTTGAAAGGTATTTTTAAAAATACATCCTCCGGTGTATGGCTGCGGCGGTCATTGATCGTGTTTCAATTTGTCATATCTGTGATCCTTGTTACAGCTACCATTATTATAAAAGGTCAGATGCACTACATTCAAAATAAAAAACTGGGCTATGACAAGGACCATGTAATAGTGATGAACATTGACCAGAAGATCATTGAGAAGATCGATCTTTTCAAATCTGAGTTAAAAAATAACGGAGAAATACTGGCGGTCTCAAAAGCAAATAACAGTCCTGTCAGTATTCTTGGCGGATATTCGATGAACCGCGCCGATATGAGTTCCGGGCAGGCAATCAATACCCGTGGAAATCCCATAGACGATGAATATATAAAAGCGAATGGCTTGCAAATTATTGCAGGCAACGATCTCAGTAAACAAGATGTACTGGATGCCGATAAAGAGGATTATTCAAAGAACTATTATCACTACATTATTAATGAGTCTGCCGCCAAAGCTTTGGGCTGGCAACCCGGGGAAGCAATAGGCAAAAAAATGTTCCTCGGCGAACAGAGGCCCGGCGAAGTAAAAGCAGTGGTAAAAGATTTTCATTTTGCTTCTTTGCATAACACTATCGAACCGTTGGTCCTTTTTCCCGGGTGGGGCAGTAATCTCATCGTAAAAATGTCCGGGAAAAACCTGGCACAAACAATTGCTTTCATAGGAAACAAATGGAAACAACTGGCCCCTCACCGTCCTTTTGAATATCGTTTTATGGATGATGATTTCAATAAGCTGTACGATTCAGAAACACGTACAGCTAAAGTGTTCAATATTTTTTCAGCGATTGCTATTTTACTGGCTTGTCTCGGTTTATTCGGATTATCTGCTTATTCTGCAAGACAAAGAATAAAAGAGATCGGAATAAGAAAAGTACTGGGTGCTTCCGCAGGCAGCATCACGTTATTATTATCCAACAGTTTTATAAAACTTGTTTTCATTGCTTTTGTAATTGCCTGCCCGGTCGCCTGGTTTGTAATGAATAAATGGCTGCAGGATTTTGCTTACCGCATAAATATCAGCTGGTGGATGTTTGGTCTGGCCGGCCTTCTCGCTTTAGTTATTGCAATAATAACCGTAAGTTTCCAGGCCATCAAAGCTGCTATTGCTAACCCGGTAAAAAGTTTAAGAACTGAATAAAAGGATAGCTATGATAAAAAATTATTTCAAAATCGCCTGGCGAAATATCCTGCGGCAAAAAGGATATTCGGGGATCAATATTATTGGTTTGGCTATCGGCGTTGCCGCCTGCCTGTTAATTCTGCAATATGTATCATTTGAATTAAGCTATGAAAACTTTCATGAAAATAAGGATCGTATTTATCGTGTGCAACAGGACAGGTTTAATAAGGGAAAATTAAGTACTCAATGGGCTGCAGGTGCATACGCGGTTGGCAATTCATTTAAAGATGCAATACCGGAAATTGAGGAATATGTAAAGCTTGCACCGCGAGACCCTGTAATTGCTGAGGTTAATAACCAACCGCTTAAGATCAATAAAGTATTTTATGCAACAAATTCATTCTTTAGCATTTTCACTTATCCATTACTCGCTGGTGATAAGGAAAAAGCATTGACAGAACCTTTTACTGCTGCTATATCTGAAACAACTGCCAAAACACTGTATGGAACTACTGATGCACTGGGTAAGACGTTAACTTTAAATCGGAGGAGGAATTATACAATTACTGCGGTATTTAAAGATGTACCTGTAAATACGCAACTAAAACCTGATATACTGCTTTCCTATCCAACGTTTATTAAACTCAACGGGCCAGATAATAATCCTGAAACTGCATGGCAATGGGATGGTTGTCTTACTTATCTTTTATTGCGAAAAGGTGCTGACCCGAAAGTTGTGGAAAAAAAATTTGTACCGGTCGTTGAAAAATTTACGGCAGATGACATGAAAGAATTTAATGCTGCTGTAAGTTACTATTTGGAACCCTTAACAGATATTCATTTACACTCTCATTACATAGGTGAGCCAGTGCCTAATGGAGATGGAAAGACAACATTTCTTTTATTGGGGATCGCTTTTTTTATAGCCGTTATTGCATGGGTTAATTACATTAATCTCGCTACAGCCCGTGCGGTCAACAGGGCAAAAGAAGTAGGCATTCGAAAAACGCTTGGCTCTCAGCGTAAGCAGCTGGTTATTCAATTTTTATCTGAATCTGCATTGCTTAATTTTTTTGCCCTGGTGCTTGCATTATTAATTGTAATGATTGCGATACCGGGTTTTAATAAACTTTCCGGTCAGAATCTTTCCTTTTCATTGTTTAGTAAAACTGGTTTTTGGCTGGGTCTGCTTGGCTTATTTCTTATCGGAGTATTTTTTTCCGGGTTATATCCTGCTTTTGTATTGTCAGGTTTTAAACCCATAGAAGTATTAAAAGGGAAATTGATCGCCACTACAAAAGGAACTTTATTGAGAAAGGGATTGGTCGTATTTCAATTTACTGCATCCTTGTTTTTATTAATAGGTACTCTTGCCGTGTATCAACAGATACAATATATGCGGAAACAATCATTAGGTATCAATATCGATCAAACCCTGGTTGTTAGGCCGCCTGGAGTTCTTACGGATTCCACGTATGTGCAACATATGTCTGCATTTAAAGAAGCACTAAATAATCAAACAGGTATAAAAGGAGTGGCCATATCGACAAGCATACCGGGACAACCGGTAGACTGGAACGCGGGGGGTATAAAACTGGTCGGTACTGATGAATCCGCACAAAATCAATACCGCGTAATTGGAATGGATCATGATTATATGAAACAATATGAGATCAAACTCATAGCTGGCCGGTATTTTTCGAGAGAATTTGGAACCGATGATAGTGCAGTTATATTTAATAAGAAAGGATTTGAACAATTAGGTTTGAATAAGCCAGAAGATGCAATAGGCAAAAGAATTGATTTTTGGGGAAGACGGTACACTATAGTTGGCATTGCAGAGAATTTTCATCAACAATCCTTACGGGAAGCTTTCGAACCACTTATATTTCGCTTAATACCCGGTGTCCGCGGATACTTGTCCATAAAAACACCTGCTTCAAATGCGAACGAGACCATCGCTTTGGTAAAAAGCAATTGGGATAAGTTTTTCCCTGGAAATACATTCGACTATTTCTTCCTGGATGATCATTTCGATCAACAATACAAGGCTGATCGGCGATTCGGACAAGTGTTTGGATTGTTTACTTTGCTGGCGATTCTTGTTGCTTGCCTGGGGCTATTTGGTCTTGCTTCATATACTACAATCCAACGAACCAAGGAGATCGGTATCAGGAAAGTATTAGGCGCTTCGGTATTAAAAATATTAAAATTATTATACCAGGAGTTTGCAATATTGCTGTTGATCGCATTTGTGATCGCAGTACCGTTAGCATGGATAACTATTGTAAATTGGTTACAAGGTTATGCTTTCCGTATCGGTATACATTGGTCTTATTTTCTTATATCATTTGTTTCCCTTCTGATCATTGCTTTACTGACCGTAAGTTTCCAGGCCATCAAAGCTGCTATTGCGAACCCGGTGAAAAGTTTGAGAACAGAATAAAAAGTATAGCCATGATAAAACATTATTTCAAAATAGCGATAAGAAACCTGCGGCAGCAAAAAGTACTTTCCTTTATCAATATTCTTGGTCTGTCCGCAGGGCTCGCCTGCTTCAGTTTGTTCCTGCTCTATACTGTGAATGAATTCAGTTATGACCGGTTTCATAAAAACGCAAAGAATATTTACCGGGTTTACCGGTGGACAGAAGCGATCCAGGGAGATCCTGCCAGCGGAGATGTTTATCTGCCTATGCCGCTGGCGCCGGCTATGAAAGAGGATCTGCCGGATGTGGAGAATTATGTCCGTTACCAGGAAGCTTCAAGTGATAACTATGTAAAGATCGGGGATAGAATAGATCGTATAAAAGTTTCGTTTGCAGACCCGCAGATCTTTTCCATGTTTTCATTTAAGCTAAGTTCAGGTCAGCCTGCTACTGCATTAAAAGACTTTCACAATATTGTGCTGACAGAAAAAATTTCTAAACGATTTTTTGGGAATGAGAATCCTGTGGGAAAAACCATATATATTAAAACAGAGGAACAATTCGAGCCATTTGTTGTTTCTGCCATTGCCGACGATCCACCTTCTAATTCCTCTCTCCAATTCCAGGCGCTTGGTCATTTTGATTACCTGGCAACTACTTCCAGCGGGAAACGTTCAGTGAATAACTGGATGCGTTCAGCCTATTTTAGTTTTGTTCAATTGAAGGAAGGGAGTAAACTGGCAACAGACCGTGATGCCCTGATCCCATTCAGGAAAAAATATTATCCTGATGAAGAAGCGGAAGCCCGCAAAGCAGGATACTGGACCGGGAAAGGAGTTCCTGTACGGTATGCTTTGCAACCCCTGTTATCTATTCATACCGATACAAAAGTGGCAGGAGGAAATGTAAATTCAGTGAATCCAAAAACCATCTGGCTTTTACTGAGTATTGCATTTGCAGTATTGCTGATCGCCTGTATCAATTTTACTACACTGTCGATCGGCAGATCTGCCAGCAGGTCAAAAGAGATCGGCCTGCGGAAAGTATTGGGCAGCCAGCGTCCTCAACTGATCTGGCAGTTTCTAGCCGAGGCTTTATTACTTACCGTTTTTTCGGTACTACTTGGTTTACTCATCAGTTATTTTCTGTTGCCTTTTTTTAATCAATTATCCGGAAAGGAACTTCGATTTTCATTTCAACAATTTCCCGAGCTATTCTGGTTGATCGGTGGACTTACATTGATCGTTGCTATACTCTCCGGCAGTTATCCTGCTTTGGTATTATCCGGATTTAAACCCCTGGAAGTATTAAAACAAAAGATCAGGGTGGGGGGATCGAATTTTTTTACCCGCTCACTGGTAACCCTCCAGTTTGTTTTATCGATCGGTTTGATCGCATCTACATTGATCATCCTGCAGCAGTTAAAATTCATGCGTGGGGCTAACCCGGGATTTAATAAGGAAAATATTGTAATCATAAATGGAAATGATGTTGACGGCAATAAAATATATCCTTTATTCAAACAGGCAGTGATGAAAGATCCTTCGATAGGAGGAGTCGCCTCATCTGATATTGGTTTGGGTGCAGGGGAGGGCTGGAGCAGGTCAGGCTTTGATTATAAGGGAAAGCTAAAACAGGTGTTTGAGTTTTTTATTGATCCGGAATATATACCCCTGATGCGAATGCAATTACTGGCAGGCAGGAATTTTGATCCTGTAATCATGTCGGATACTGTTACTTCTGTGATAGTAAATGAATCCATGGTGAAAGATTTTGGCTGGACCATCGATAATGCAGTAGGGCAAACACTTTTAGGATACGAGGAAACCAGGACTCCTGTAGTGATTGGCGTGGTGAAAGATTTTAATTTCAGACCATTCAGCGAAAAAATAGGCCCACAAATGTTTCACCAATTCAAGGGCTATGCTCCACAGAAATATTTTGTGAAACTGAAACCAGGGAACCCTTCAGAAGCTTTGGCGTCCCTGCAAAAGGCATGGGTCTCATTAGTTCCGGGGATACCTTTCAATTATAGTTTTTTGGATGAGAACCTGGACAATTTTTATAAAGCGGAGGTTCGCTGGGGTCGTATCATTGGATGGGCAGGAGGCATTTCAATTTTCCTGGCATGTCTTGGTTTGTTTGGACTGGCTGCATTAGCAGCGGTGAACCGAACAAAAGAAGTAGGGATCAGGAAAGTATTGGGAGCATCTCTTTCGTCGATCGTCAGGCTATTGTCCAAAGATTTTCTGAAACTGATCATTGTTGCCTTTGTTATTGCAACTCCACTTGCCTGGTATTTTATGCATAAATGGTTGCAGGATTTCGCCTACCGGATATCTATTCCGGCGTGGATATTCATAGCATCAAGTGGGTTGGCTATAATAATAGCGTTGCTCACCATCGGTTCGCAAGCTTTAAAAGCAGGAATAGCGAACCCGGTGAAAAGTTTGAGAACGGAATAGGAATGGTGAATAGTGAATAGTAAATAGTCGCTGGATGAAGTCAAATAAGTCAAAGCACAATTAAATAATAAAAAACATGCTTGAATTAAAAGGAATATACAAATGGTACAACACGGGTAATAACAGGACCTTCTTATTAAAGGATGTTGATCTGTCAGTAAAACCGGGAGAGTTCATTTCCATCATGGGCCCGTCGGGTTCTGGTAAGTCAACACTATTGAATGTTATCGGGATGCTGGATAACTTTAATGAAGGCGAGTATCATTTCCTGCATGAATCTGTGCATAAACTAAAGGAAAAACAAAGAGCCGGTTTGTATAAACAATATATCGGTTTTGTTTTCCAGGCCTATCACCTGATAGATGAACTGACCGTATATGAGAATATAGAAACACCATTGATCTACCAGGATATCAAAACATCAGAACGCAAGGCGATGGTAGCTGATATACTCGACCGGTTCCAGATCGTTGGAAAAAAAGATCTGTTCCCGACCCAACTTTCCGGTGGTCAGCAACAATTAGTAGGTATTGCAAGGGCTTTGATAGCAAAACCGAAATTATTGCTCGCCGATGAACCGACAGGAAATTTAAATTCAAAGCAGGGAGAAGAGATCATGTCGCTATTCAAACAATTGAATGAGGAAGGGGTCACCATTATCCAGGTCACGCATTCGGAGAAAAATGCCGGGTATGGATCAAGGATCATTAACCTGCTGGATGGAATGATACAAAAACAATAGACAATAAGCAATTGACAATAGATTTTTTGCCCATTGCCTGATAATTGAATGAAGTATTAATCAAATAGTATTTATGAAAAAGATCTGTGTATTTAGTTTATGCTGCTGTTTTCTTTTAATAAATTTCCCGGGTCTATCGCAGACAACAGGAAAACTCACACTTAAGCAAGCCGTAGAAACCGGCATTGCAAATAACCTCCTGGTTCAACAAAGCGGATTACAGGTACAGACAGACGAGATCAAATGGAAACAATCCAAATTGAACTTGCTGCCCAACCTGAACGGATCAGCCAACAGTGGTATAAACCAGGGAAGAAGTATTGATCCTTCGACCAACTCCTATAGCACGCAGCAGATCAGTTTTGCGAGCTATGGGTTAAGTAGCGGCGTTGTTTTATTCAACGGACTCACTCTCCGGAACAGCATCAGGCAAAATTCTCTTGCTTACCAGGCTTCGAAGATGGACTGGCAGCAGGCAAAAGACAACCTCAGCATCAATATTATTCTTGCTTATTTGCTGGTGCTGAATAACGAGGACCTGCTCCAGCAATCACGCAACCAGGCTGAGTTGACCCAAAAACAAGTAGACAGGTTGAATATCCTGAACAACGAGGGCGCTATTGCACCTTCCTTACTTTCTGACCTGAAAGGGCAATATGCCAGTGATCAACTGACCATCATCAATACTCAAAACAGTTTGGAAACTTCAAAGATCGATCTTAGCCAGTTAATGAATATTCCTTATGATAAGGCTATGCAACTGGAAAGAATAAGTGCGGAATCATTTATGACAAAATATGAGAACAGCTCCGGCAATATTTACCAGGCAGCCCTGCAACAATTTTCGTTGATCAAAGCTGTTGAGCTTCGAAAGCAAAGCGCCGAAAAAGGAGTAAGCGTGGCAAAAGGTGGTTTATATCCAACGCTTAGCCTGAATGGTTCTGCCAATACCAATTATTCCAACGCAGCCCGCAATGATATATTCCTGAATACTACCGATGTGGTTACGACCGATTATGTCGTGGTCAATGGCAATAATGTTCAGGTGATACACCCGCAAGATAATTTCAGCTCGCAAAAGATCGCTTATGGCAAACAATTGAACAATAATCTTTTTACTTCCGTTAGCCTGAACCTTCGTATTCCTCTCTTTAATGCATGGCAGGCAAGGAACAGAATTAAACTGGCCACGATCGAATTAAAGAACAGGGAGTTTATCGCTTCATCTGCCAAAACTCAATTAGAGCAATTCATCGAGCAGGCATGGATCAATATGAATTCGGCATGGGATCGTTATAAGGTATTGCTTGACCAGGTGAATGCCTACCAGGAATCTTTCAGGGCCGCCGAGATCCGTTTCAATGCAGGAGTGGGCAATTCTATTGATTATCTCACCGCAAAAAATAATCTTGACAGGGCCAGCATCAATCTTATATCAGCAAAATATGATTATGTCTTGAGGACAAAGATCCTTGACTATTACCAGGGCAGGCAGTTGTGGTAGATACTGTCCGTGAATATTTTTGAATGGCTAAGAATTTTTCAGGTAATTAACGGGTTTAATTAAAGCCAGGGAAAAATATTTTCAAATTTTCTTTAAAAAATTTGGCACTATCAAAAAAATAGATTCATCTTTGCATCCGCAAACAAAAAATCATGCAACGCATAGTACTACATATTGAAACAGCGAATTGGTTTAGTCACAAAGGTGACTATACTATGGCGGGGCAAGTATTGCTGCATGAATAAGTTTAAATAACGAATTCGATCAAATACAGGCCCCGCAAGAGATTGCGGGGTTTTTTATTTCATCCTTGCCCGGCGAAAGTGAAGGATGAAGTAAATAATCTGGAGTGATTTGTGTAAAACAAACAAATTTGAATCTCTATATAACTAAAAAATAAAAAAGTGCTGAGACAATTACTACATAAACGATTTATGAAACTGATTGATACGCTATCATCAACAGGATGCTATTGCTATGCACAGACGAATCAAAGTATTGTGCCCATAGGCAATGAGAATGATAGCAGACGTCAACGACCGGATCATATCCATACGGAGGTACAGTAATGTGCCTTTACGAAAGGAAGCCCGGTCGCTGCAAACGACCGGGCTTTTTTATACCCCTAACCCCTAAAGGGGAATAACAGATCCGGAAGAAGTAAATGAATTAAAGGGATGATAACTCCTCTTTAGGGGAAGGGGGCAAGGAAGGTATATGATGAAATTACTATTGGTTGGATTAATTATCCGTTTCCTGGTTGAACTGGTAAGCTATAAAAAGAGCAATATAGATCCAAATGATGCGGATGTGATAACTAGAAAAGTTTTTCACCCGGCAGAATTTGCTTTGAGATAAAAGATTATGTGCAGAAGGAGGGGTTAAGTTTTCCCCGCTTGTGCCGATGAAAATCGGTATGAGATGCAGCGGGGAGCTTTCCCAACAGGTTCGTTGGTGTAACGGCTAACATCACAGATTGTCGATCTGTTGCTATGAGTTCGACTCTCATACGAACCGCGATAAAAACAGGCTTGTAGCCCAACGGAAGAGGCAATAGTTTCAGAAACTATGACGTGTCGGTTCTCCCGATAGCTATCGGGACGACCAGGCCCACTGATAATGCCGGATAGTGTAATTGGCAACACATCAGAATTTGAGTCTGATATTCTCAGTTCGAATCTGAGCCCGGTGTCAACGAATGATGGCTTATAGTTCAATGGAGAAGAATACTGTGCTACGAACACAGAGATAGAAGTTCGACTCTTCTTAAGCCAACGAAATAAAATTGGTTCGTAGCTCAATGGCAGAGCCTCCGGCTTTTAACCGGGGAGTTCAGGGTTCGAGTCCCTGCGGGCCAACAAGGGATGAAAAGCTCAATGGTTGAGCAGGGGCTTGTTAAGCCCTTGGTTGAAAGTTCCCTGCCTGCCGGCAGGCAGGGAATCTTTCTTCATCCGCAAAAGTTTGTTATTGGATGAATTCGATAATGAGGAAACAGGACATCAGTCAATATCCATAACAAACGAATGGTGCTTTGGCAGACTGGATATATGCATCGGAGTGAAATCCCGGGGATCGTGGTTCGATTCCACGGGGCACCGCAATATTTAAAATTTTAAAAAATAAAACAATGCTGACTCTTGTAATGAAATAGTAAGGATTAACTCAACAAATAATTGAAATGATTTTACTATTTAAAATTTAATACAATGGACAATTTATTTAACCAGAAAGTGATCAGTGCGAACAATGTATTCGCCGATGATTTCCTGGATGTCAAAATACTTTACCTGTACAGCTTCAATGTGCTGCCCAGTATCAATTTTATTTCAAACATTGATGCAGAGAAAGCCTTTGTTGCCATAAAGGAAAAGTTTGCTGGCAATATTAAAAATATACACCAGCGGCAATGGTATAAGAAACAGAAAAAAAAGTTTGAGTTTGATAACACGATTGTCATCATGGATAAGAACTGTGTATTGGAACTGGACTACAACTGCTGTGAAATTTTACATGATGGGCGGGATCCGGGCTTTGTGCAAGCAATAGCTGATGTGGTGCTTCAATTCAAAGAGAAGCAAAGACGGGAACCGCTGGAGATAAACCTGATTGTGCAGACAAAGCATCGCCTGGAGTTAAAGGGGATGGAGATCAAACGAACCAAACTGGACCTGGATCTTTTTTATGAAGATGATTTTAAAGAGATAGATGAAACAATAAGGAAAAGACTGAACCAAAAGAAAGACAAAGGCATTGTGTTGCTGCACGGGTTGCCGGGAACAGGTAAAACAACCTACCTGCGCTACCTGGTTGGCCAGATCAAGAAAAGGGTTTTGTTCTTATCGCCAACAGTGGCCGGCAACCTGATGAACCCGGAGTTCATTGAATTATTGATTGACAACCCGAATACGGTATTGATCATTGAAGATGCGGAGAATATCATCAAAGACAGGAAATACAATGAAAGTTCGTCCGTATCCAACCTGCTGAATATTTCAGACGGGTTGCTGGCAGACTTCCTGAATGTGCAGTTGATCTGTACGTTCAATAGTTCGCTGACGATGGTGGACAGTGCCCTGATGCGGAAAGGAAGATTGATCGCCAAGTATGAGTTTGGCAAACTCGGAATTGACAAAGCAAAACGTTTGTCAACACATTTCGGATTTGACAGGATGATTGATAAACCAATGACCATCGCCGAGATTGCCAACCCGCATGAAAAGGAACCACAGCCGGAAAGAACAGAGATAATTGGTTTCAGGAGACAGGAATTGATGATGAATTAAGTTCTTAAGATATTATCGGAATCTTCGTAAGCCCCTCCCTGGAGGGGTTTGGGGAGGCCGCAAAAGCTTGCTTAACGGCAAGATGGGAATTTACATGTTGACAGTAAACCTGGTTTGTGTTTCAAAGAAGCACGACAGTGCAGACGTATTAACTATCTGTATGCTGTTGCATCAACATGTAGTCCCCACCACAATCTGTGTGTCAAGGGTTCGACTCCCTTTCACGTTTAGTATGTGATAGCTCAGTGGATAGAGCAACAGAATCATGCGGGTTCGAGTCCCGCTCCCGATAAAATCGGGATGGCGAAATTGGTAAACGCACAGGACTGTAGATCCTGCTTCTTAAGCAAGAAGTACACCGCTTCTCAAAAAATGGTGACGAAAAATTAGAGTTGCTGTTGCTTGCCCGCTGGCTTGAACAGGTTGCAGCACGCTTCCTGTCGCAGGACAGCAGCCGGGCAAACACCTGCAGGCCGTGAAAGATCATGCAGACGGTGGCACTTTTACAATGAGAGTTCATTGAAATAATTCAATGAACAACCATTGCGAAACTGTTACAACAAGCATGGTAAAAAACCAGCTTCCGTGAATGGCGGGTGGCGGGCAACAACAACTTTATTAAAAACAATTTGACAATTTTTTAAAATAAGGTAAAATGAAAAAAGTAAAACTGAATGCCTACCAGGTTGGTTTGGTATTTAAAAACGGGGAGTACAAGCGGCTGTTGCTGGCAGGTACTTATTGGTTCTGGAAAAATGAAGTGGTATACATGTACGATATCACCAAACAGTTTGTGGCGCCTGTTGAGTTGAACATCCTGTTGCAGGATGATATGCTGGCTGATCTGCTGCAGGTGATCGAAGTAAAAGACAATGAAATTGCCTTGCAGTACGAGAATGGCTTGTTGAAAGGGGTAATGACTGCCGGTCGCTATGTTTTCTGGAAGTCCCTCGTAAAACAGGAATTCATTAAAGCAGATATCAGCAAAATTGAGATTGCTGATAATATTGACCGTGCTATGCTCGCCAAAGCTCCTGTAAGCGCCTTTGTACGTATGTACGAAGTACAGAGTTATGAAAAGGCTTTGCTGTTTGTGGAAGGAAAGTATGTAAAAGTGCTGGAGCCTGGTGTTTATTACTGGTGGAAGAACAGTATCACTATCCATGTAGGTAAAGTGGATATCCGCCAGCAACAACTGGAAGTGAACGGGCAGGAGATCCTGACCAAAGACAAAGCCGCTTTGCGTATCAATGCCTGGGCGCAGTATAAAGTAGCTGACATTGAAAAGGCTTTGTTGCAAAACAAAGACTACGACAAGCAATTGTATGTAACATTTCAACTGGCGCTGCGGGAATACATTGCCGGGTTTAGCTTTGATGAATTGCTGGAGAAAAAAGACAGCATCGCACCGTTCATTTTGAAAAGCGTTCAGCAAAACGCTGAAGAACTGGGTGTGGCGGTGAATGATTTCGGTATCCGTGATATCATCCTGCCTGGCGATGTAAAGGAGATCATGAACCAGGTGTTGATCGCCGAGAAAAAAGCGCAGGCCAACACGATCATGCGTCGTGAAGAAACTGCAAGCACCCGTAGTTTGCTGAACACTGCCAAGCTGATGGAGGACAATGCGATGTTGTGGAAGCTGAAAGAGATGGAGTATGTAGAAAAGATCGCTGACAAGATCAGCAGTATCAGTGTTGGCGGTAACGGGCAATTGCTGGAGCAGCTAAAACAGATACTGGTGAGCAAGTAAAATAAGTTAGGCTACAATAATAAAGTAGCCTAACTTTTAAAACAGTTTTATGTCAAAATTAAAGTTAACAGGAAAAGAATTGCGTGCTATCGGCTTCCCGGAAGGGCCGGTGATCAGCATAGCTATGAATGTGATGCAGAAACATTACAAGCATCATACAAAGGAGGAAGTGATGGAACTATTACAAAAAGTATTGGCGAGTCCAATAGAATATAAAGATGATGCAGTGATGGCATTGATAGCAGAACAATTATTGCCGAAGCCATCAACAGATGGAATGGAGATCTCATTGAATCAAATTAGAATTCATTTCAATGTTTTTGGACAGGAGCATATTGAAGAAGGCGCCATGCACCAGATGTACCAGGCAGCTAAATTGCCGATAAGTGTTGGAGGTGCATTAATGCCCGATGCACATAGCGGTTATGGATTACCAATCGGTGGAGTGCTCGCAACAGAGAATGCTGTCATTCCATACGGGGTGGGAGTAGATATTGGTTGCCGGATGTGCCTGAGTATTTTTGATATTAACCCGAAAGAGTTAATACAAAAAGAATCATATTTCGCAAGAGAAATAAATGAAGCAACCTTATTCGGCGGGGGACAACAGTTTGATATGGCTTCAAATCATGAAGTGATGGAAAACGAATTGTTCTATCAATTGCCCTTGCTGAAAAACCTTCATGGCCGTGCCTGGAAACAATTAGGTTCATCGGGTTCGGGTAATCACTTTGTTGAGTTTGGTGTAGTGGAAATTGCAGAGAAAGATGCAATACTTGGTATTGATGCAGGAAGCTATGTGGGATTATTGTCTCACTCCGGTTCCAGGGCATTGGGGGCCAATATTGCCAATCATTATACTAAGATCGCCATCAACAAAAGACATCTGCCTCATGACGCAAAAAATCTTGCCTGGTTAACATTGGATGAAGAAGAAGGAATGGAGTATTGGTTAGCGATGAACCTTGCCGGAGATTATGCATCTGCCTGCCACCATATTATTCATGAAAAAATTGCAAAACAGCTTGGAAGAAAACCCATGAGGATGGTGGAGAATCATCACAATTTTGCATGGAAAGAGAAATGGGAGGGAAGGGATGTGATCGTTCACCGGAAAGGAGCAACTCCTGCCGGAAAAGATGTACTGGGAATTATCCCGGGATCAATGACTGCCGATGGTTTTATAGTAAAGGGTAAAGGAGAAACAGCCGCTCTTAATTCAGCAGCCCACGGGGCAGGAAGAAAAATGAGCCGAACAAAAGCTATGGCATCTGTAACAGATCAGCAATTTAAAGATGAACTGAAAAAGTTTGGTGTTAAACTGTTAGGTGGGGGCCTGGATGAATCACCATTTGCTTATAAGGATATTGAAGTGGTGATGAGATCACAAAAAGCTTTAGTAGATGTCGTGGGGAAATTCACTCCAAAGATCGTGAAGATGGATGGAGCAAAACATAAGAGCTGGGGAAAGAGGAGAAATGAAGAGGCTGGGGAGTAATTAAAAGTAAACTTTAAAAAAGGCCAGGTTTTTGAAGATCTTTTAAGAAATCCAGTACTCTTTATTTTGAATTTTAAATGCAATCATCCTTTCGTACAGTTCTCTCGGGGTGATGGAAAGGGCATTCGCGACAGCAGCATTATCCTGTTTCAATTCAAGCTGGAGAATAATTTGTTCTTTTTGCCGGAATAATTCTTCCCTGACTTTCATGAGTATTTTTCCTAAATTATTTTCACCGGTATTATTACAGACTCCCCAAAAAGTATCATTCCAGGTGTTCCCTTCAATTAACTCTGCATCCCCGGTTGCCAATAGTGCTCTTGTTAATAATGGCTCTTTACCCCCGAATTTGATCATCAGTAATTCTTCCATTACCCGTAGCTTCTTCTCAATGGTCCAACCATGATCCGGTTTAATATCATGAGTTTCGAAATAATCTTTTGCATCTGCGGGTGTAGGGCAATTTATTATTCTTGTTTTGATATCAGGGCTCTCCACTTTTGCGGCTTGATAGGCATGCTCTGCTGTTGGGTACAGCATGTTCTGGTACGTTAAATAGCAGGGCCAAAAATTAGAGAGAAACCGGTATTCCCCCTGGAATTCATTAATTGTTTTCAAGCGATATCATTTATATAGTGCATCAATATTAGTAAAGTTTATTTTAATGTGCCGGGTCTTTGTGAGAATTGTATGAGTTAACTAAGAGCATCGACTTCTTTCCTGTAAGGCGCGGAAGCCTGGGCACCCAATTTCGTTACTGATAAAGATGCAGCTTTGCATGCGAATTCAGTGGCTTCTACTATATTTCTTCCTTCAGTGATCCCTACCACCAGCGCAGCACAAAATACATCTCCGGCTGCAGTGGTATCCGTAGCAACTACTTTCATGGCGGGTATATGAGTAACAATATCTTCATGTAATACCAAAGCTCCCATGGATCCCAGTGTTATAATAACAGTTTCCACAGCTTTATTATGTAATACCCGGGCTGCCTTTTCAGCCGAGATCATATCCGATACTTTTATGCCCGTCAGGATCTCTGCTTCCGTTTCATTGGGTGTGAGGATAGAAATATTTTTCAATAAGTTATCCGGTAAAGCAATGGCGGGAGCAGGGTTTAGAACAACTTTGATATTTTTTGCTGACGCTAACCCGGCAACGTATTCCACCGTTGTAAGCGGTATCTCTAATTGCATTAAAACAACAGTTGCTTCTTCGATCACCGGTATTGCATTTACCAGGTCAGCAGGCAGCATGGTAGCATTTGCGCCGGGCGCAACGACAATACAGTTCTCGGCATTTTTATCAACCGTTATTAAAGCAACGGCGGATGGCAGGTCAGGATGAGAAAGGAGATGATCAGTGTTGATGCCCTCTTTACCAAATATCGCCGCAGCTTTTTGTCCGAAAAAAATATCATTCCCGGTCTTACATATAAAAATTACATTCCCATTTAACCTGGCCGCAGCTACTGCCTGGTTGGCGCCTTTACCTCCGGGGTTCATAAAGAAAGTTCCACCCAAAACTGTTTCACCGGGTGCAGGCAGGTGATCAGTTTTTATTACCATATCTATCCCGGCACTTCCCACGATGACAACCGATGGCTTCATAAACTGAACAGTTAGGTTGGTATTAAATAATTAAAAGAACCAAATTAAGAAAAAAATTAAACGTGCAATTTATGTTTGTGCAATGCTTCGCCAGCATTAAATTAATTGGCATGTTTTTTTCTGTTTGTTGTTATTCTCTTTTTCTGGGGTGGTTCTGCAAAGAGCCTGAGAACATACTCATATAACCTGATCTGGTCAATACCAGCGTAGGGAAAAAAGAGAATAGAAGGGCCTGATTTATTTCAGGCTCTTTTCTTCTGAACGTAAAATGAAAACTCATGGAAGATATCAAAACAAGGACATTAGTTATTGCAAGCGCCGCGTTCCGGCATGAAGGAATTATTCCATCAGTATATACTTGCGATGGAAAGGGCATCAATCCGCCACTGGAAATTGATCACATCCCGGTAGAAACTCAAACCCTCGCCATTATCATGGAAGATCCGGATGCTCCCAATGGAACTTATGATCACTGGTTGCTGTGGAATATTTCCCCCATCTATCATATAAGGGAGAATTCAATTCCCGGTATTAGCGGAACAAATAGTGCAGGTAAAACAGGCTATCATGGTCCGTGTCCGCCATCAGGTTCTCACCGGTATTATTTTTATGTGTTTGCGCTGGATACTAAACTGGACCTGGAAGCCGGTGCTGATAAAAAAGCATTACAAGAAGCCATGGAACCCCACATTCTTGCAAAAGGAATCCTGATGGGGCGTTATCAGCGGAATAAATAAAACGGGAAAGTTTCTGATGCAAAAAACAGTTGTGGTCATCTATCATCCATTTATAATTTCTCCACCGTTAGGATGCAAAAATTGTCCTGACATATAACTTGAATCATCGCAGGCAAGAAAAAGATAACAAGGAGCTATTTCTACAGGCTCACCTGCTCTTTGCATGGGGCTGTTGCTTCCATGCTGAGCTACTTTTTTAGCTTTAAAACTGGAAGGGATCAACGGCGTCCACACAGGTCCGGGTGCCACACCATTCACTCTTATCCCTTTTTCTATAAGGTTGGAAGAAAGACTGCGGGTAAAAGCGACGATAGCTCCCTTAGTGGCTGAATAGTCTATCAGGCTGCTGCTTCCCCGGTAGGCTGTTACAGATGAACTGTTGATGATGCAACTACCTTTTTTCATGTGAGGTAATGCCGCTTTAGTGACCCAGAAAAACGAAAAGATATTTACTTCAAATGTCCTGATCATTTCACGGGTACTTAATTCCTCCAATGTTTTGTTCTCAAAATGCATACCTGCATTATTCACGAGGATATCAATACGGCCATATTCTTTTTTAGTTTTTTTTACAGCAGTAATACAATGTTGCTCCCTGGAAAGATTGCCCGGTATCAGCAGGCACTTTTTTTTATATCGTTCTTCAATGATCCTCTTTGTTTCTTTTGCGTCCTTATTCTCATTCAGGTATGCTATCGCTACATCAGCGCCTTCTTTTGCAAAAAGGATCGCTACCGCTTTGCCGATCCCACTGTCGCCACCGGTGATTAATGCGATCTTATTTTTTAATTTGCCGCTTCCTTTTACATCCTGCTGATCAAAAACCGGTTCGGGATGCATCTTTTCTTCGGTACCGGGCCTTCGCTGCTGCTGAGGCTTACGGATCTGTTTTTTGGGAGGACTTTTCTGCATATCTTTTTTGACAACGCATAAAATTTTGTACCAGTTTTATTCATAGCTGATCTAAAACTCAAATGGAGAAAAAAATACCCGTTTTAATTATTGATCTTGAGATTTCGGCATGAATTTTCGAACATTTATTTTGATCGGGGTATAAAACAGGATTATTCATAGCTTTTAAATCTTACTTATGTTACTACGTTGGATAGTTGTTTTTCTCATCATTGCTGCGATAGCTGCAATTTTTGGATTGGTTGGTACTGCAGCCGGTATTGTTGCAAAAGTTCTGTTCTTCATATTTGTAGTATGGTTCCTTTTATCTTTTATATTCGGGAAACGACCTACTTCCAATCTTTGAGTAGGGCTATTTAATATTGCAACCTCCTGCTGTTCTTAACACCGGTCATTTTTACGGCAATAATAAAGTTCCGGACCATTTATCTTCTCTAATATTTTTTAAATAATAAAATAATTATTGAAAAAAATAATTTGGGAAGCAACTCTCTGGCATATTATTCCGATAAAAAATTATTTACACATTTAAATAAGCTTTTATGAAAAGAAACTTTTTAAAAGCCACCAGGTTATTTCCATCCATTGCAATTATTTCCACACTTTTACTCATCATTCCCCAATCGTGCAAAAAAAACATCTACGAACCGAAAAACACGAACGAACAAGCTGACTTATCAATTGCCGGTAAGGATGCAAAAAATCTAAAAGATTTTATGCAGGTAAATCTTGTTGGGAACAATGACGAATATCATCCGGCCAGGATCGACCCCTTATTAGTTAATGGCTGGGGGATCGCCTTCAGTAGTTTTGGTACGATCTGGATATCAGCTGAAGCCACAGGGGTCAGTACAGTCTATAATAAAGATGGCAACCAGGTGTTGCCGGCTGTAACCATTCCAACAGTCGGAGCACCAACGGGAGGACATCCAACCGGCCAGGTATTTCACAGCGGCAGGGGTTTCAGGCTGTCGTCGAATGGCAACCCGGCCCGTTTTATTTTTGCAGGGGCCGATGGTATTATTTCCGGCTGGAATGGAGGCACAGCAGCCGTAGTTGCAGTTAGCGATCCGGGTGAAGCGTACCTGGGTATTGCTTTAGCCCGTGATGGTGCCGATAGTTTTTTGTATGTAGCAAATTTCAGTGAAGGCGAGATCGAAGTTTATGATACAGCCTGGAATGAAGTAAGCAAACCTTTTGAAGATGCCGGTATTCCTTCAGGATATGCACCATTCAATATTCAGAATATTGATAATAAATTATATGTTATGTATGCTAAAGTGGGTGCCGATGGTGAAGAAGAAGTGGGTCCGGGTAATGGTTATGTTGATATTTATAACCCGGATGGTTCAATGGTGAAACGATTTATTTCCAGGGGCCAGTTAAATGCACCCTGGGGTGTAGCAAAAGCTCCTGCGACTTTCTGGGGAGATGGAGGTGCAGCCAATATCATCCTCGTTGGCAATTTCGGCGATGGACGCATCAATTCATTTGATGAAAATGGAAATTTCCTTGGCCAGTTAAGGGCTCATGGAAATCCTATTGTCATTGAAGGTTTGTGGGGAATATCTTTTGCACCGGCTTCTGCAACAGCGATCAACCCCAATTGGCTTTATTTTGCAGCGGGTCCTGACGATGAAGAAGAAGGACTCTTTGGGTATATAACAAAATAAAACAGGAACTAAAAACAACAAAGCCATTCCAAAGTTTTATGGGATGGCTTTGTTTATTAATTGATAGTTTAAGGTTGTCTTTCAGGTAATGAAATAAGGAAAGTGGAACCCTGGTCTATTTTGCTCTGGGCGGTAATAGACCCGTGATGCTTTTCAACGATCTTTTTACAAATGGATAAACCAACACCTGTTCCTTCAAATTCATGATAACTATGCAGTCTTTTAAAGATCATGAAGATATCATCGGCATATTTGGGGTCAAACCCGATACCATTATCAGAAACAGCGATCTTAAAAAAATCTTTTTTATCATTTGTTTTTGATTGCGGGCCAGGTCCTGGCGGATGCAGCCTTTCTGCATTAATATGAACAACGGGGGCAACGGTTTTTTTCCTGAACTTGATGGCGTTACTCAATAAATTATAAAATAATTGCCGCATTAAACTCGGAATGGCAGAAACAACCGGCATATCTTCCACATGAATTTTGGTATTCGTTCTTTCAATTTCAATTTCAAGTTCTCCGATAGCATCTTTAATGAGTAAATTAAGATCCGTTTCTTTAAAATCAGACGGGCTCGTTGAATGTCTTGAGAAATTCAACAGGTCATTGATCAACGACTGCATCCGTTCGGAAGAACTTATTATTTTCCTGAAGTATTTCTCCGTTTCCTTGTCAAGCGTTTCCTTCATTAATATTTTATCACTAAACACCATGATCTTTCTAAGAGGTTCCTGCAGGTCGTGGGAAGCTACAAAGGCAAAACGGTCCAACTCTTCATTGACCGTTTTTAAATGGGCATTGTTTTGAACCAATTGGGTATTAAGGAATTTTATTTTTTCTTCTGACACCTTTCTTTCCTCCACCTCCTTTTGTAAAGAACGGTTAGTGGCCAGCAATTTTTTTTCATGTAATATCAATTGCTGATTTTTCCGGTATAACTCAACAAAGACACCCACTTTGACACGCAACAATTCGGGGTTGATCGGTTTGTAGATATAATCAACCCCGCCCATCTTATAACCTTTGAAAATATATTCCTCATTATAATCGTGGGCTGTAATAAAAATAATAGGTATGGTCTTTAATTTATCCCTTTCATAAATAATGGTAGCCGTTTCAAACCCGCTGAGATCGGGCATTTGCACATCCATCAGGATGAGGGAAAAATCATGTTCAGCTAATAATATCTTTAATGCAGCACGTCCTGAATTTGCTTTGACAATATTATAATTATCCTTTTCCAGTATGGCCTCTATGGAAAAAAGATTGTCTTCCCTGTCATCCACAACAAGGATATTGATATCCGATTTTAGCAATGTTTTATCTGGGTTCTTTTCTTCCATTTAAAGTAAAAAGTCAAAAATCAAAAGTAAAACGTTGGCCGGCACCGGCATTTATTATCAGGGACCTTTTTTACTTTTTCCTTTTGGTTTTTGAATTTTATTTATAAAGCCATACTCTCATCAACGAGAGCAATTGGTCAATTTTTACAGGTTTAGTTATATAATCGGAAGCCCCGGCCTCGATACATTTTTCCCGGTCTCCTTTCATGGCTTTTGCCGTTACTGCAATAATAGGTAAGCCGGTGTTCTTATGCTCACGTCTTATTTTTTGAGTAGTTTCATAACCATCCATTTCCGGCATCATGATATCCATCAGCACAACATCCACATCATTATTCTCACTCAGGATATTCATGGCTTCCTGGCCGCTCTCCGCAGTTATGGTGCGAATATTGAATCTTTCAAACGCTGTAGTCAGTGCGAACAGGTTACGCACATCATCGTCAACGACCAGCACTTTTTTATTGGTAAGGATATCATTCTTTGACCGCAGGTTCTCAATGAGCTTTCTCTTCTCAGGTAAAAGCTGCCTGTGATCAAGGTGAAGCAGCATCACAGTTTCTTCCAGCAAAAGATCAAGGGATGTCACATCTTTTAATAAGATCTTATTGGCATATTGTTTTAAGCGGGTCTTTTCTTTTGGTGAAAAATCCTTTGCTGAATATATCAATACCGGTGTCATCTGGATCTTTTTCAAGTCACTGATAGCCGTTACCATTTCAAGACCACCAATATCGGGTAACATATAATCAACAATGATGCAATCGTAGTTATTTTCTTTAATAAGCTCCAGCGCTTTTAATCCTGAATCAATGATCTCGATCCCGATCAGGTCCCCGTTATCCAGTATTTTAGCTACCTGGGAAGAATCGAGCTCATTGTCCTCCACGATGAGCAATCTTTTCTGTTTTCTTTCATTGTACTGCACAATATCACTGAACAGATCATTCAATGCTTCTGTATTGAGCGGTTTCAGGTTAAAACTTCTTGCTCCCCGCTGCATAGCCAGCAAGCGGTTTTCCTCGCCGGAGATAAGGTGCACAGGGATATGCCTGAAGTTAATATCATTTTTAAACAGGTCGAGTATCCTCCATCCGCTTGCATCCGGCAATTTTACATCAAGGGTTATAGCGACCGGGTTATATTTATTAACAAGATCGAACACATCGCCAAAATGAGTGGCCACTACTATCCGCAGATCCATTTCATGGGCTTTTTCCATCATGATCTTTCCAAAGCGGATATCATCTTCGATCACGAGGACCACTTTATCGCCGGCGATTATATTATTCCTGTCATCTCCGACCTCGTTTATGATCTCGTTCAATGCATCCAGGTCTTTTGTTTCGTTTACCTTGATGGTTGGCACGGATTGCAGCAAACTATCTGTCTCGTGACCTTCAGCCAGTTTATATTCACTGATCTTGAGATTACTTTGCTTTTCTCTTTTCGCCAAAGCAGGATTATAATCGATTGGCAGGAATAAAGTAAACGTACTGCCATATCCTACTTCACTCGTCAATTCAATGGTACCGCCCAAAAGATCAGCTAAGCCGCGGCTGATAGAAAGACCCAAACCTGTTCCACCATATTTACGGCTTGTAGAGCCTTCTGCCTGCTGGAATGCTTCAAAAATAATATTCTGTTTGTCTTTTGAAATACCGATACCTGTATCCTTTATCTCGAATGCAACGACATGCTGGGCATTATCCAGGTTGGAATTACGTTGTTTCCAGTTACGCTTTGCATCATATATATTCAATTTGACATCTCCCTTCTCTGTGAACTTGAAAGCGTTTGAAAGAAGGTTCTTAAGGATCTGGTTGAGGCGTTGCGCATCCGTTTCAAGACTGGGAGGCAGGGTTTTATCCAGCTCAATACTGAAACGCAGGTTTTTATTCTCTGATATATGTTTGAACGTGGTTTCCACGAACGTGGTGATCTCATGAAATTGCAACCTGACGAAATCAGTGGAAATATAACCTGATTCGATCTTCGAAAGATCCAGGATGTCATTGATCAACTGGATAAGGTCATCGCCGCAACTATGAATGGTTTTTGCATAACTCACTTGTTTTTCATTGAGGTTGCCATCGTGATTCTCATAGAGCTGTTGCGCCAGGATCAGCAATGAATTCAATGGAGTACGTAACTCATGCGACATGTTGGCGAGGAATTCGGATTTGTATTTTGAGGTAAGCTGCAATTGCTCTGCTTTTTCTTCCAGGGACAACCGGGCTTCTTCCACTTCTTTATTCTTATCTTCCACTTCTTCTTTCTGTTTTACCAGCAAGTGCGCTTTATCCTGTAATTCTTCATTCGTTCTTCTCAACTCATCTGTCAAAGACTGTGATTGTTCAAGAAGACTTTCTGTTCTTGAATTGGCTTCGATCGTATTCAATACGATACCGATACTTTCTGTTAACTGACTGAGAAAGTCGAGGTGTGTTTCACTGAACATATCGAAGGATGCCAGTTCAATGACCGCTTTGATCTCTTTTTCAAAAAGAACCGGCAGTACGATCAGGTTAACCGGTGTTGCTTTTCCAAGACCAGACCCGATCTTACTGTAGTTTTTCGGGATGTTTGACAACAATATCCTTTCT